>JAIDHZ010000318.1 GCA_029052995.1 Lachnospiraceae bacterium
ACTCATTAGAGAAATATGTAACATTGGGTGACCGAAATGCCTTTGGTTTTACGGAAGTATTTAATAAGCAAACATTGGAACGAGTGAAGAACAGTGAGTGTTTTGAAGGATGTTCTCATGATGAAATCGTTTATATGTACTGTCTGTGTAATGGTGAGATCATCTGGGATGATAAAGTATGTGCGGATTTTAGGAGACATGGAGGAAATACTTCAAAGTCTGATTTGCAGGGTGGCAATAAGATGACACATTTTTTGTGGCGGATTAAAACATTTTTATTTACTTCTAATAAAGAGCAAATATACAAAAGCATGAAGATATTCTATAATGGCTTTCGGCCGGAATTAGATGAATCTGTTCGGAATATTTATGAATTATATTTGGGAAATAAAGGAAAAATAAAAAAGTTTCTGTATAAAAAAAGATATAGAGATACCCTGTTTGACGAAATAGCAATAAGATTATTATTTTTACTGGGGAGAGTTTAAAGAATGGAGAGGAAAACAATTGAACGAGAATACTTATTTGATAATATCAAGGGAATGATGTTGTTTTTGGTTGCATTTGGACATTTGTTAGATGTATATGCCAGCCGGGAAATGTACAATGTTGAGTATAGCCTGATGAAATATATATATTTGTTTCATATGCCGATGTTTTCTTTTGTGACAGGATATTTTACGAAGAATTTGGAAAAGGCAAGAGATAGTGCGGTGAAAAAAACACTGATACCATATTTATGTTTTCAGGGTGTGTATGTCTTGACTGCTGCAATAATGATTGCTGTTGGGGCAGTTTCCTATAATGCAGATGTTTTTAATTATTCTATTCTCTTGCCATCATCTGCTTTTTACTATTTGTTAGCAGTTTTTTTCTGGAAGCTATTTGCTAAGGATATTATGAGATTGCGGTATCCGGTTTTTGTATCTGTAATATTAGGCTTATTGATTAGCCTGACCAGATTTTCTGAATTCCATTGCGGATATGGTGCAATTTTTTCATTGCTGGTATTTTTTGTTTTGGGAATGAAATGCGATAAAAATGCCATTGTCAGGATTAGGGAGCTGCCTCATAGTATAGCAGTGTTTATTTTATTGTTAGGAATAATTCCAGCAGTGTATTTTCCTTATGCTATTCATAGTATACGTTTGAATTATGTTGATGAAGGTTTTTCTAATGTAGAAGGCATGGCTTGGCGACTGGTTTATTATATGATTGCAGTAGTGATGGGGATTGCGATTATCAATTTGACACCGGGAAAAAGAACATTTTTATCGCAGGTTGGAAAATATTCGCTGCTCGTTTATGCAGGTTCAACTTTTTTGTCTCCATCAGGATATATTCTGATAGAAAAGCTGTTTAACACTAGCCGTTTTAGAATGCTCAATTTTGGAGGAATGGTTTTATTTTGTATCTTAATCATGTTCATTATGTCGCAAGAGAGGATTGCCAAGCTTTATCAAATCATTGAATCTGGAATTATAAAACTTTTATTTAAGAGAAGCGAATAGGAAAGGGAAAATATGTTATATAAGGAATATGATGCGGCCACATTAAAAAAAATTCAACGAATGGAATTAGAAATATTAAAGGATTTTCAGGAATTATGTGAAAGGCATAATCTGGATTATTTTGCGGGAGGAGGAACTGCGATTGGAGCAGTACGCCACCAGGGATTTATTCCATGGGATGATGATATTGATGTAAATCTGTACAGGAATGATTATGAAATGTTTTTGAAATATGCAAAGGAAGAATATTCCGATAAGTACGAGATTATGAATGCAGAGATGTCTGATTTATATCCCTTGATGAGTACACGTTGGATGAAAAAAGGAACGAAGTTTAAGGAGGAATGCTTTAAAGATTTGGATTTGGATTTAGGTGTGTTTCTTGACATTTATTGTTTTGATAATGTACCGGATGATGACAAAAAGATGAGACGGCAGGGAAAACGTGTCTGGTTTTTAAATAAACTCATGATATTGAAGGCAGTAAAAAAACCTGTCTTGTATTTTGATGGTTGGAAGGCAAAAGTAGTATATGTAATCTCATGGATTGTACATTTGTTTATGAATTTGTTCCATGTGTCCAATGCTTTCTTATATAAAAAGATAAAAAAAGAACTGACAAGATATAACGGTGAAAAAACGAAACGAATTGCGTATTATTTTGACCCGACACCTTTTACGAGTGTGATTAATTATGATGATGTATTTCCTACGAGAAAAGTTCCATTTGAGGATGGTGAGATTAAAGTAGGATGCCATGTCGAGAGATATCTCGAAAAGCGGTTTGGGGATTATATGAAGCTGCCACCGGAGGATAAAAGACACAATCATCCACCATATATATTTGATTTGGGGGATGGAGGAGAAAAGTAATACAAATAGCAGGGGATGGCACCCGTGCTGTTGTTAATATATGATAAATATTTTGAGAAAAGAATGGTAGGGGAGGGTACTTTGAAAGAGAGAAATGGAAGTCATGATCTGTTAAGGATTCTTGCAGCATTTTCAGTGGTGCTGATACATGTAAATGCAACATTTTTTGTAAAACACTTCAATGGTGAGAGGGAAACTACAGCATTTATCTATCATATAGAAGAACTAATTAATCTGCTCACCCGTTTTTCTGTGCCATGTTTTGTAATGCTGTCAGGAGCATATAATCTGAATTCGAAAAATAGAAACTACAAGGACTATTATATAAAAATCTGGAGAAAGACGGTACTTCCATTTCTGGTGATTGCGGTTGGCATTTTTTTCTTAGTGGAGGTTGCCGTGGTATGTGGTTTTTTGTATCCTGATCCGATAGAACCGGTTCTGCGTTTTATAAAAGGTGAACTTATGAACTGGTGGTTTATGTATATGATCATCGGATTGTATATATTGACCCCGGTTATTGTGCATTATAAAGAGTCTGTATCAGTTGTGACATATCAAACCGTGGCATATGTATGGTTGGTATTTAGTGTCATATCGCAGAGTACATCAACTTATAAAGTGGCCTATTCTTTTGGCACGATTTGTTCCTATATTGGTTATTACATGGTGGGCAATGCAATACATGAGCGGAAGCAGAAAGCGAAAAGACCATATTTCTTTCTTGTTGCAGCTCTTTGTATATGTGGAATCACATATTATCTAAGAGACTATTTTCAGATACGGTTATATACTCTGGATGCATATGCAAGCTTCTTTTCGCCGGGTGTCGTTGTTATGTCAATTTTGGTGTTTTTATTTTTCGACAGCATAACAATTAAGTTGAATCTGGTTGGAGTTGCCGGATTAACTTATTACGTTTATTTGTTTCATACGATAATATATATTTTGATCTTTGCTGTACTTGGGTCAAAATGTATTATAAATGAGTTGGTTACTATTGTTGTGGTGACTTGCCTGACATTTATTTTAAGTTTTATAGCAGCAGGAGTATTTCAGAAAGTTTGGGCTGTGTTTATAAAGCGGTTAAGGAAAGATAGTAGTATGAAATATAAATGATCTTGTTTATCGTTAAGAGAAAACGCATTGATGTGAAAAGAAGGAGAGCATAGAATATGAGTATAAAAGTATCTGTCATTATACCAATATATAACGTAGAGAAATATATAGAGGAATGTCTGCTATCAGCAATGAAACAGACATTGAAAGGGATTGAAATCATATGTGTCAATGATGGAACGAAGGATAATGCGATGGAAATTGTGAATCGTTATGCAGAGGAGGATGACAGGATACATGTAATCAATAAAGAAAACGGCGGATTGTCTTCAGCAAGAAATGCGGGATTGCAACAGGCATCAGGAGAATATGTCTATTTTTTGGATAGTGATGATTATATTGCTGAAAATATGTTAGAAGTGCTTTATGAGGAAGCATCAGGGAACGGATTGGATAACATTTACTTTGACGCTGAGTCCTTTTTTGAAAACGAAGAATTATCAGTAAGCCAAAAACAATATAGGGATTATTATCGTCGGCCAAGTATGTTTGAAGAAATTGTATCCGGTCCGGAGCTATTTGCAAGAATGGAGAATATGGGACTGTTCCGTCCATCTGCATGTCTTCAGATGCCAAAGAGAACGTTGTTAGAGCAGTATCATATTCAATTTTATGAGGGGATTGTACATGAAGATAATTTGTTTTCTTTACAAACGGTGATATCTGCAAAACAGGTAAAACATATAGCAACACCATTTTACAAAAGAAGAGTCAGGGAAGATTCCATAATGACAGATGGCCAGGAGTTCAGGCGTTCCTATGGATATTATATATGCATCTCAGAGTTTAACAAGTTTTTGAAACAGTTTGATTTTCGGGATGAGGAAATTATAAGAGCAATTCGCCATCGCTGTTATGTGATGCAGAGCAATGCGGCAAGAGAGTTTAAAACAATGACCTTGGAGGAAATTGATAATGAACTGAAGGCCTATCCTATGTCTGTACAAATCGAATATTATATGTTAATCCGCAGACTGGTAGAGCTTAGAAGGGTTAATAAGGAAAAGGCGGATGAAAGTAAGGAGAAATATGAGGAAAAGATTTTGAAAATAAAGCAGTCTGCAGTTTACCGCACCGGTGATATGGTGACCCGTGTTCCGAAAAAGGGGTACCATTTAGTGAAGAATATACAGCAAAAAGGTGTGAAGTGCACAGCTTATGGCATAAAGAGGAAATTAACAAATGAGAAACCTGATTTGAACCCGGATTATACTTGTGTCAGTGTTATTATTCCAATGTATAATGCACAAAAATATTTAAGGGAGTGTTTGGACAGACTGCTTCGTCAGACATTAACTGCCATAGAGATTATTTGTGTTAATGATGGCTCCACGGATAAAACACCGGACATTTTGGAGGAGTATGCAGGTAAGGATAATCGTATAGTGATTGTAAATCAGGAAAATCAGGGGGCTGGTGCTGCCAGAAATAATGGTATGACGGCTGCGTCAGGGGAATATTATCTGTTTTTGGATGCAGATGACATATTTAATGAGCGGTTATGTGAATTGGCATATTATAAGGCAAAATATGATATGGCAGACATTGTACTGTTTGAGGCATTCCGCTATAATGTGC
>JAIDHZ010000319.1 GCA_029052995.1 Lachnospiraceae bacterium
TTGTTAATCTGTTTATATCAAAATTCTTGAATAAATTCAATGTTTTCTACTTCACATTCCATCTGCCTGAAAAGCAGATAACTTTGACAGCTAAATTATACATTAAACTTATTATTATGAAAAATTAATCTGACAAGGATGCACCTATCACAACAAAAATATTTGTTATTTTATCATAAGCCGACCAACAACCCGTTCCCCACCATTCTTTACCATCGTCAAAATAATTTGAAAAATCATCATTCCACTGATATATCTCCAAGGAATCCAAAAACGGAAACAATACATAATTTAACTTTTTAAAATCATCTGTTACATAAGATACGTCATAGGGTGGCTCTAAAAATGCACTCCAATATGATCTATAATTTCCCAGTTTGGTATCATAATAACTGTCTGTTGGTAATTTTAAAAATTCAGATATATCACATTTTATTGCAGACATTTTTTCCTCTTCAATGGTACAATGAAAACCCAAATGATTTGCCACCCGCTTACGCTGGTTTAATATGTGAAATGCCTCAATCACGGCTTCCTTATGTGTATCTTGTCCTAAATATGTTCTATCTGAAAGCAGAATGACATAATCCAGCAAACACTCTTTATAATTTTTTTCTAACATCTGATAAGCTTTATGTTTTTTTAATTCTTTCATTCTATGTAAGCCTCTCAATCTATATGATTTTAAAGCAGTTCTTCCTGTTGCCCGATAAATGATTCCCATCCACTCCACTTTCACTAATATTCTTGTTTCATACAGCATTCTGCAGGTTTTCAAATGCTTCTTCTGCAATCATTTTCTCATTCTCTTTTATTTATTTTCGAGGGATTGAACATAACGCTCAAAAAGCTGCTCAATCTCATCTTTCCCCATCCTTACATCCGTGTAGAGCAAATCACCATTATCGTCATAGTTTGCTCCAAGGTAATTCAAATCCCCCTCTCGCAAATCCACAAAAGAATTCTCTTCCGGTATCAGTTCCCTTTTCCGTTTCAGATATTCACCTGACGAAATATCAATCCACTCTTTTTCCATATAAATCTGTGTGATTAAACAAGCTTCAAGGTCAGAATCCGACAGGAATCCATCTTCGCATTCATATTGTGTTCCAAAGCGGCTCCTCAAATCGCTCTCCTGATCCACTTGCAAATTTAAAATATCATATACACAGGGATATTGATTTTTGTTTTTGATTTCTCTTACATACCCATAGGTTCCATTTTCATTCCCCTGAAGTAAATACATCTCCTTCAACAAATAAACTTTCTTTTGCTCAAAATCCGCAAGTATCTGCGTATAATTAGAAATTCTTACCGGTTCCCCTCTGTCATTTAAAACTGCTGTAATTCCGTTTCCGTCAAAATAGTAGTAGGTAAAATATCCTCCCATTGATCCCCATGAATCGTGTAGAACTCCCAGCTCTGGTATATCATCAAAGTTCAAATCAAATAAATAATAGCCCCGAATTGGAAAATCATGTCCTTGATCAATATCTGCATGAAGAAGAAAGTCCATGTATGCTTTTACATATGCTGGCTTCTCATCCTCCCAAAGCTTCGTTTCTTCCTTGAATGTCGATTCATCAGACAATATCTCGTCAGATACATCATCAGTTACTCTTTTCTCTATCTGTGTTCTTTGGCTTACATTTCTTTCCCAATCAAAACCGTTTTGTACGGATATATAAAAGAAAACCAAAAACAAACATAACACTCCAATCAAAAGACACATACTTCTTTTCATAAAATTCGCTCCTTAATCCTATGTATACTTCTTCCTACAAACTTTTTTCTGATTTTATCTCTATTCTCAAAAATAAAGAAATTCCGATGTGCAACTTCGATTATACTACAGTATCGGACAATTCACCACAAAAATATAGTAC
>JAIDHZ010000032.1 GCA_029052995.1 Lachnospiraceae bacterium
TTCAAATTCAGTTAAGATGAAAAAGTTAAATATCAGTAACAAAAATAAGCAAACGAATTTTTGGAAAGAAATGTGTACTGGCTACAATAGAGAAAATATTGTTCCCTTTTTATTGTGGCTTGTGCTATTTGTAAGTTGTGTTTGGACGATAATACAAAAAGCATTCTTTTCTAATGAAACTGACAAAATATTTGATTTGGTTTCCTTTTCAATTGCTGCTGTAATTATTTTAATTATTATGATTGTTGTTGCATCAGGAATGAAAAAGAATCCAACACCAATATTTGAGTATATGAATATAAGCAAAACAAAATTTAGTGAGATCGCAAAACATTATGATAATGCTGAAAAAATTTCATATGGAATTCGGGTAGACAGTAAATTTATCTATCTACTGTCAAATGGGAAGACATACTGCATACCAATGAAGGAGTATAGTAATATCAAAATTTTAACTCACAACCACCACTTCAAGTGGTGGTTTGGGATGGCCCTCATAAGGGCCGATTACTGCTCGCCCAAAAGGGCGGTGTCGCAAGCATTGATACTGGTCCGCTTACAAAGCGGTACTTCTCTAATCTTCCTTCCGAGACTCTTCTGCCTGCTCTCTAATGTACTTTTTTATTGCATCTTCTGTAATATTACCAATTGTACTAACATAATATCCTCTTGCCCAAAACGCTTTATCCCACTTACTCTGTAATTCGGGATGTCTGTCATACAACATCAGTGTACTCTTTCCTTTCAAATAACCCATAAACTTTGATATACTATATTTCGGCGGTATGGCCACACTCAAATGTATGTGATCTATACATACCGCTCCGTCTATAATTTCCACATAATTACACCACATTTTATTTCCATATACATCTGCTTCGCTTGTATAGTATACCATTACAAAGAACTATTGTACAGTGATTAAAAATCATGTAATATTTTATCAAAAGTATATTTTCAAATTTTCTCTAATATTCTTCCATACTATTAATATTTTCTTTTTATTCATTCCAATAGCTATATTCTTGACTTTCTATATATTTTGGAGTATTTACATCTTTTCCTTTTGTATCTATCGCTCTCCAAAAAATAGGTTGTTCCATAATACTTTGACCAACATAATAGTCCATCAAATAATTATTTTCATCATCATCGACAAGAGTATAAATTCGTCTATCCCTGTCATTTTTATCAACTACTGAAGAACTATTTTCGTCTGCAATTATATAACCTATGCATTCTTTTATCTCTTCTTTTGATGGATAGTCATTTATCGTTCCATAAGGAATATAAATTCTATCATTATATTCAATAGAACCAAAATCCTCATATGTTCCCATAGTAATTGCAAAAGCATCATTAGCCAAATCAGGATATTCTATTTTCCCGCAACCACCCAACAGTACAATAATAATCAATAATACTATAGCAATATATCTTTTATTCAAAACAAGTCATCTCCTTTCAAGAATTATGGAAATAATTGTACACGATTGTACAAAGATTGTCACCTACTAAAATATAATATAGCAGACTTTCCTGATTCAGAAAAGGTATAAAATCGTGCATTTACCGTGTTTTCATAGGTTTTTATTGTTAGGGACTCTGAAGATTTTTGCGAATATTATCAGAACCCTTTTTATATAAAGTAGTTTTATTTAACTGACAAAACTATTTTATATCTAATATTCATAACAATTAGACCTTGCTATTTATCCTATATTTACATTTGAAATAAAAAAATAATCCAAAGTTCCACCTCCTCATACGAGCATATCAGATAAAACTATGGATATCAACGATAACCCTTTAAACGGTCATTTAACTTCTTAAACGGTCAATGTTTATTAAATGTCGCACAATACATAAATACATTTTTTGTTACATCAAACGCTATCTTTCCCACATTCCTTTCAACAATTTCTAGTACATTTAAATACCAATTCCATGATTTTCTTTATCTCACTTGGATGTTTGAAAAAGACTTTTTTCTGCAAATACAAAATTTATAATCAATAAAACTTTTTCTTCCATATACCACTCCTTGTTAAGAAAAATTACTGGTGTTATCTGCAATTCAAATTAAACTCTGTATAAGTCATTTCAAATTCCTTGCGCTTTCTCCTTGATACATCCAGTTCTTGCCCCGTATCCAAAGAAACCTTTGACTTTTGATACGCCTCTATCCAAAACATATTTACAATATATTTACGGTGAATCCGATAAAACAGCAATGCATTTAATTCTTTTTCTAATCTTTCCAAGGAGTTCTCGGTGCGATACACACACCCATTTACATTAATCTCAGTATACCCGTCACAAGCTGCCACATACCGTATATTCCTTTGTTGTATCTTAACAACATTTCTATTTTTATGCACCTCAATAAATTCAGTTCCTATTCTGCTGTTTAAAAATGCATCTATTGCCTCTGTAAGTTCTTCTACAACAAAAGGCTTTGTCACAAACCGAAATGCACCAAATATAAATGTTTCTTTAATCCTTTCCTGCGTATCGCTAGTCATTATAATATTGACATGTGGATATTTTCTCTTTAATCTTTTTCCTACCTCAATACCATCCATATTCGGCATTTCAATATCCAAAAATACTAAATCATATTCCTCTCCACTTTCCAACAATTCCTGTCCATATAATAAGGTATGTATGTAGTAACTTATATCCCTTTTTGCCATAATTTCGTCAACCAGTCTTGTCAACTTATCTGCCATCATACTCATATCATCGCAGATTGCAATCTGTAATGTGTCATTTTGTGCCTTTCCCATATGATGCTCCCCCATTATTAATATTTTTAATAATTCTGTATTTGGGCTATGTCCATTTAATGCTTTATTATTAAGATGATTAAACTTGTAGTGATTAATTACTCTGTATGACCAATCCACAGCCATATTTCACTATACTTATTAATTGTCTACAGTATATCATTAAAAAATCTGTTGTATAGTACATTGTAAAAAATGGGTAATGAATTTGTCAAAATCGGACTTTTAACAACAAAAAAGACCACCAATTTTATTTGGCAGCCTTTAAAAAAACTATTTCTTTTGTTCACTCATATAAGTCATTACCCGGCTCTGTATAGCATCCACTGTCTTGTCTAATTTGCGCTTACCTTTAAAATAATCCTCTGTTTCCTCCCAGATAATATTAATAACAACCGCATCAATATCGCTGCATCGTCTTGCCTGACTTATGAGACTTAAATATGTGTCCACATCCTCCTGTGTAGGAACACCCATAACAATATCCATTCCACCATATTCCACCGTATATTCATCTTCCGACTCAACCAGCTCACCAAACTCATCAACATAAGCCTCTGTGGCAGTCAATGCCTTCAATTTGGCATCAAACATTTCCTGAGATACGGGCATATTGTATTCAACTATAGTGGATTTCTGATTCTCCGGCAGCAAAAAGCTACGGATAAATTCCCATGCCTTTTCTTTCTTTTTTGACTGGGACGAAATTGCAAATCTATCAGGAAATTCAAAATATATACCCTGCTTTTCTTTATTCGGAAACCCTATATATGTGATGTCCTTTCCCAGAGCTTTCCGTTCTAATTGGATGTTAGATAGGGAAAGCTCATCTTCCTCCAACAGTACATACTCACCATTCCGAAATCTGGAATACATACTCCTTATCTCTTCTTCAAACTCTGCCTCCGTTGCATCCTCCTCTTCCTTAAGACCTTTTTCGTTGCATAATTCCAGTATGTATTTAAAATCCTCGCTGTCAAAGCTGCATGTTCCTTTTTCCCAGTCAATATAATCTGAAATGCTGTATTGCAATAAGCTCATCAGGCAGGAAATCTTTATATCTTCAGAGTAAAATAAATCAACATCCTTGCCCTTTTTTTCCATTAAAGCCTTAAGGTCTGCAACATTCCATCCCGCAGCATTGCCTACATCTTCTGTTCTTGCAGCCATACCTTTCAAGGCAAACCTTGGCGCCACGTAATATAATCTGCCATCATACTCCATTGCCTTCCTGACGGAAGCAATCATATCATCCGCATTAATATCCGGATCCTTGTCATAATATGGTGTCAACTCCTCAATAATACCCTTTGAAATGCATTGTTCAACTGTGAGAGGACACGAATTCAAATCCAGTATATCCTGTCCTTTACCCGCTGCAATGTCCGCAAGTATACGGCTTTCATCCATGTCACGGTAATCCTCTATAATAATCTCGTATTCCGGATCACTCCGGTTAAATTTTGCAGCGGCACTTTTAATATTAGAGTCTGCATAATATGTGCCAAAGGTAATTACCTCTTTCTCATTAACGGCATTCATATCCTTCTTCTCATATGCAACCAGAATAGTATGTGCCTTTCCATCTGTAAACCCGTCTGTTTTGCCTATAAACTTGTTCCCGCCAATACAAATCATTCCCTCTGCATCTAAGCTTGTCATATAAGAGGCATCATAATCCATTATTTCCGTCGGGGTATTTGTCTCTATGTTGTAACCATATATTCCATTGTGTCCCTTATAATAAAAGTCATACTTTGTGCCATCCATAACGTAATCATTTTCCTGATATTCCTCTGTTCTTATACCAATGGTGTCCCCCCACTGCTTACTTTCTGTATTAAGCATATACACCTTAATTGAGAGTTGACCGCTATTAAGCAGCTCGTCTACCACACATACAATCTCACCATTTTTTGCGAGAGCCATATCAACAACTTTACCCTCCTGTGCCTGCAGCTCTCCCAAAGACTCAAACTGTCCATCAAAAAAATACACCTTCTCATTGCAGGCAAGCACGGTCTGCTCTTTATCATCTGACACAATTCCACTTACCAGTTCAACATTATCCTTAACAATATTTGTAATTTCTTTTCTCTCTAATTCTGTTCCCTCACTATCAATCTTAACCAGACAGACAGCCTGTTTCCCGTCATTATTATGAACAGTCATATATATGATATTGCAGGCTGCATCAACGCAAAACAAAACAACCTCCTCTCCATCCACATTTTCTAATGGGACAATTTGCAGGTTATTTCCATCTGAATCTGAAGAATAGAACCGATAGGACTTTGCAGGCTGTTCCTCTCCGCTGTCCGTTTCACTCTCCGTCAACATATACAATTTTTCATTTTTCATTGTATAACGAATAATATTTCCCTCAAGCCCTTCGAATTCCATATTTGTACCCTCAAAGGTCACATCTGATTTATCCTCCACCTGAGGTGCAGCCTGCTGCTCATTATTATTTCCACAGCTTACTAAAGAAAACATACACAACATTGACAAAATAATTACCCTTTTGATGGATTTTCTCATTTTCATACCATATCCTCTCCATAACCGTACATTATATTTTTGCCTGCACTGCAGCATATCAATAATTCCGCACTGTGTCCCCTATAATACTTTTGTGCACAAATATGTAGTAATTTTTCATATATTTTTATTATATTGTAGAATGTTTTTTTGTTGGCAAATGTTTTCCAATATATCCTATTATTCCAACCATCTGCTTTTCATCCGGAATAAAATGTATTCTCCCCGGGTAATTCCCGGGAAAACTTATATGCCAGTAAAAATATTCCTCTTTCCCATAAGGTGTTTTAAATTTCCTTAAATTCTTTAAATATTCATCATTTTGGACACTTTCTGATTCGTACCTGCATCCATAGCCTACTTTTTCTTTCTGAAAATTACCATCATATATTTCAAAATAATCTTCCAGTATCTGAATTCTCTTCATAATACTTTGAATTTGCAAAGATACTCTTGCTTCATCTAATTGCTTTCTTACGGAATCACAAAAGACTAAATGCGGAAAAAGTTCCCGCCGTTTTTCCCATAGTTCCTTTCCGGAAGAAATATGTAATTTTGTTCGCATCTTTTCCTCTTTGTGCATTTTATTTACATGGGAAATGTCGCTAACATTTGTTATATATATATCAAGGTCCTCACCTTGCAAAGTAATATACTTTCCTTCTATCTTATTTGCCTTCCATATTTCCCTTGAAGAAAAACTTATCACATAACTATTTGATTCATAAGCAGCCAAGCACCCGATAGAACTAACAGGATTATTATCAATATTAAGAATAACCTCACTTTGTAAAAAATCACTTTTATGAAGCCCCGCTCCACTATTTATCAGCCTTCTCCAAAAATCTTTTTCCTTTTTTGGTACATTAGCATCTTTAAGCCAATCATGTATGGTATAATCTTCCGTCAACGGTTCAACCATCATGCTGTCTGCATAATAAAAGGATTTATCACCATTTTGATCAAATAGCTCATGGCATACATGTAAAAAATTACTTAGTTGTTTCTTTACATCTTCTATATCACAACCATGCATATTTGTAGAAATTTCATTTAATATCATATGTAATCCTCACTTAAAACAACTCATCAATTGCTTTATCCCATTCATCAAAAAAACCCTCAGGCCAATTTGACAGACTCCCATCAGAAAATATTCGGGGCGATGTTTTTTCATGTCTTGGTGGGCTTATCTCATCTTTTTCATCCTTCCATTCATAAAAGAAATTAATTTGGGTATGCTCTGGTTTAATTTTTCCTTCTTTCACTGCTAAACGAACACCATTCAAAACATGATCACTATGGGTTTCAATAATAATCTGAACTCCATGAGATGCTGCAAGTGCAATTAATTCTCCCATTATCCTTTGTCCTTTGGGATGTAAATGAGCTTCCGGATTTTCAACAATAATCAAATCTCCTTCTTGAGCCTTTAACAGTGAAACTATTACCGGCAACACATAAGACACCCCAAAACCCATATTTAGTGGATTGGTTGATTCCTCTCCCATTAAAGTATTAACAGAATAACGTAGTCCCATCAAATTAACATCCCTGTACGGAATAGCCTTTATTTTAATTCCTGGAGAAATTTCTGAAATCCATGCATCTGCCTGCATATCCAAACGTTCACTTTTTTCTGATGGATGTTTCATACAGGAATGAACCTTCAAATCACTTCCAATTTCAAACAAACATGCAAGAGCATTTTCCCCTCTTATTCCAACTTGATGGTTATGAAGTTCCTCTCTATCCATATTATCATAATACCTCTTGGGACCTAGTCTCTCCGCCGATATATATTCAAATCCTTCACCTGCAAATGAAGAATTTACACCTGATTTTTTTTCAGAGGTAACAATCAATTTATGCTTTTCAATATCCAAATCACATTGCCATACTTGATTATTACTCTCTTCTATTAATATTTGAATACTGTCCTCCGTTTTATACCAATATGAAATGTCATGAATTGTTCCAAGATTAATATAGTGTCCGTTCAAAATAACATTTTCTCCTTTTTGGAGTTGATTCTTTTCAAATGTCTGCCTTAATAATAAAATCGCCTGAATTAATGTTGACTTTCCCATACCATTAACGCCTGCGAACAGATTTAATCTTTCAAATTCTAAATCCATATTTTCAAAGCATTTAAAATTTTTCAACGAAACCTTTTTAATCATTTAATTTTCTCCTTCAATAATTCTGATAAAATATTATGAACTATTCTAATTCTTTCGTAAACAGCCTTTTTATCTGCAACTTTTAATAAATATAGATATTCAGGGGTTTCACATAAGTTCATATATCTTTCCTGTAAAATATCTTTATTATATACTAACACATCTGCCTCAAAATCAGATAATGTACGCACCGCATAACACCATGATTCATAAATCACTTTGTTAATAGGTCTTCTTCTTCCATCACTACAAATTTTCCGAAATGCATTTTTCCCCATTAATAGATACATTCTCTCCATAACCAATTGAAATTCCTTTTTTATCCTATATAAATAATGTGGCTCTACACGATTTAAATATTTCATTCCCTCATTCAAAAATTCGTCAATATTCCCTGAATACTTATCTAACTCCAAATAACAAAATGATATATACCGAAGAACAAATTCTCTATCCAGCATCCTGTCACTTTTAACTGAACCGGAAGTCGCTTTGACAAAACATTCCATTTGTGAACATTCTCGCAGAAAAGTTGTTGCCTGTCCCTGATATAATGCATTTCTTATTTCCTGTGGTTCTAATGCCAATCCTCCTGTATTAATTCTTTTAAATATATTAAATTTAACATTTTCCGGCGTTGAAGGATTCACTAAATAAACATTTATAACGGTTTCATCAATTCGTCTCTGAAATGTCCTTGGTAATTTATCATAATTACATCCATTTAACTCCGGAAAAAATTCTAACTCCTGTAATTTCAATTTCTTATCTACAACAAACTCTTTTAAGGTAGATACTCTTTGTAATCCGTCTATAATTAACCACTGCTCTTCATCAGAAGCATCAAAATAAAATGCAGGCAAAGGAATCCTTAAAAAAATAGATTCTATTAATTGACTTTTTTGTCTTTTATTCCATAAACCTGCTTTTCTTTGAAATGATGTATCGAATTGAATTTCTTCATTTTCTATCCGCTTAAGCATTGCATCTAATGTCAACGGCTTCATTGTTATATTAATTTTTGAAGGATCAAACGGTCTGATTTTCTCACCTTCACATGAATATGCAGTAATATCCGGCTCCACATCCTCTTGAATCATTTCCACTCCCCTGTCATTAAAATATTTCATCACAGTGTCATAATTCATATTATTAATATTCATGGTCATATATACCAAATTAAGATTAATGCAATTCCCCTGTTCTTTGGCTAATTGTACAAGCTTCTCCAATTCTTCTTTATCTTTCTCTTTTAGTATATTATTTCCCATATTTTCCACCTCCATTCGTACAATGCTAATTATTAATTATAATGCTGCAATTGAGAATTCACAAGACATATTTTAATTTGAATTCACCCATTTTTTTAATAAATCACACCCCATTTTCCCCATAAATCCTATATATCTCCTCCGTATATACATTGGGGCTTTCGTACACAATCAGCGGCGGTTCAATCGTGATCCGTTCTCTGCCGCCTTTTGCACCTTCAACCAGCACCATGGTTGGCTCCTTATCCACATAAGGATGTACCAGACGCATACGCTTTGGCTCTATGTTATATTCCTTCATCACCTTAAAAATCTCTGCCAAACGGAAGGGCTTATGTATCATAAAAAAATTTCCTGATTCCGGTAACACATAACTCGCAGCTGCAATAACATCATTAAGTGAAACAGTCACCTCATGCCTTGCAATAGTCTTTGGCTCATAAAGATTCGTAAGCCCGTGATGCTCCGTCATATAGGGTGGATTTACCGTCACAACTGGAAAAGAAGCCGGGGAAAACAGCTTCTTTACATCCTTCACATCTCCGCAGATTATATTCACTTTATCCTCCAAATGATTGAGCAAAACACTTCTGCCTGCCATATCAGCATACTCTTCCTGCAGCTCTAATCCTGTAAAGCTTTCTCCCCCGGTCTTTGCCGCCAGCAAAATCGGAACCACACCGCTTCCTGTGCACAAATCCAGCACCCGCTGTCCCTTTTTTACCCTTGTAAAACCGGACAATAACACGGCATCAACCCCGAAACAAAAACCCCGTGGTTTCTGAATTAGTTGATATCCTTTGCACTGCAGGTCGTCTATCCTCTCATCCCCGTAAACCTCAACCGTCATTCCTATTTTTCTCCACTATCTTAACCATATACAAATCTACCCTGCCAAATCGGTATACTCAAAATCACACTTATTTTTCACACTTTAATCAATCTTTGATCCGGTTTCTTTCCTCTCCAAAGCCTCTAACTCTTTTAATTCCTTATCATCTACCTTAGCATTATTCTTACGTTTCTTCTGTTTGAACTTAAGCTCATCTGCAGTGTACTCCCTGATTTCCTTGTCACCATTTTCCAGTTCAACAATGACCTTCACCTTCTGTCGCAAAACACTGACGCTGCTCACTTCTCCTCTCAAACCGTCTACAGTCTTTACATGATCACCCACATTAGGCAGTTTCGCATTCAGATACTCATATGTTTCCTGTTCATTTTTCAAACAGCACATCAGTCTGCCGCAAACACCAGAAATCTTAACCGGATTCAAAGACAGATTCTGTTCCTTCGCCATCTTAATAGATACCGGTACAAAATCCGATAAATGCTTATGGCAGCATAACTCTAAACCGCAAATGCCTATTCCTCCAAGAATCTTTGTCTCGTCACGCACACCTATCTGCCTTAGCTCAATGCGAGTGCGGAATACAGCCGCCAAATCCTTAACAAGCTCTCTAAAGTCAATCCTTCCATCCGCTGTAAAATAAAACAATACTTTATTGTTATCAAAGGTATATTCGACATCAACCAGTTTCATTTTAAGACCGTGTTTTTCAATCTTCTCTAAACAAATGACAAATGCTTCCTTACATTTTTCCTTATTTTCTTCATTTTTTTTATCATCATCAGGGGTAGCTTTCCTGATAATAGGTTTTAAGGTAGAAGCAATATCTCCTTCTTTAATCTCCCGTCTGCCAAGAACTACTTTACCATACTCAACACCCCTTGCAGTCTCTACTATTACAGAATCGCCAACCTCGAGTTCTATGTCATTCGGTGCAAAAAAGTATATCTTTCCATTAGGTCTGAAACGAACACCTATTACTTCTATCATTCTAAATTCTCCTTTATTGTAAGCAGCATCAATTCCATTGCAATCTCATAATTCACATTAGCCTCTAAACGCACTTTAAGCTTGTCAAGCGCCGCTAAAATCTCCTCTAATCCTTCATATGAAACTTTGCTGGCCTGTTTCTTCATCACTGAAAACTCATCCTTAAATATAATTTTATTTGGAGAGTTTGCAATCTTTACCATCAAAATGTCACGAAACCACATAGTCATAATATCAATATAGTCTGTGGCATCCAGCTTATATTTACCCATGTTTTTTACTGCTGATATGATATCTTCATTATCCATTTGATCCATACGGCGAAGCAGCCGCACACTGTCATCAATAAGTTCATTATAATCCGGTGAAATAGCTAGTCTGACTGCCTTTCCAAGATTACCCTGAGCAAAATTCACACAAAATCTTGCTCTTGCCTGATCCACATCAAGCTGTGTACATAAATATTCAATCATATAAAGCGGCTCAACTGGTTTGAAGTTCAAAACAATCGAGCGGCTCAGAATCGTTGGCAGAAATTTGTTCACATTGTTCGTAAGCAGCATAATAATTGCATACTCAGGAGGTTCCTCCAGTGTCTTTAACAGTGCATTCTGTGCCTGTGAATTCATAAGCTGTGCATCAGGAATAATATAAATTTTATATCTGCTGCTGTAAGGTTTTAAACCTACATCATTTATAACCTGTTCACGAATCTCATCTACCGAAACCACATTAGGTTTTTCATGAGTCACCCATATAATATCCGGCTGATTCCCTGACTCTGCCTGTAGACAAGATTTACATGTACCACAGGGATCCGGATCACCGGTCTCACACTGCAGGGACTTTGCCACAATTCCGGCAAGCGTTTTCTTACCTGCACCTTTTTCACCATTTAATATATATGCATGAGAAACCTTTCCAAGCTCGATACTGCTCTTAAAATGCTTAACAATATCCTCATGTCCAATAATATCACTAAAATTTGCCATTGCTTTCCCCTCTTTCACGTCGAAATGTCCAGCAGCATTCCACGGATATCGTCTATCTTGTTAAGAATTTCTAAATTATCCTTTTCATCCTTTAGTAATTCCTGTGCCAAGTCATCTAAGGATTTATCAACCTCTTTGACTATTCCATATACCCTGTGCCGACCCCGTCTGTCCAAAAAATTCTCTCTGGAAAATTCATGAGAATTAGCTGTAACTTCATTCATAAATTCCTTAACCAGTGTCCTATATCTTTTCATATCCCGGATATCCATATGTTTGGCAAGCTTGGCGCCCTGTTCTTCAATATCCCGCATTAGATTAGAGAGCTTTTCCTTTAATTCACCATTTTCAATATGGCTGACTAATGTAAATTTGAAGCTGTCATCACTCTTTGGTGCCTGCGTACTTGTCTCCACCGGTGTCTGATTTGTCATTTGGTTAACCCGCAAATCCATAAAAAACTCTCTCCTCCCGATTAATTTCCCCTGTTTGCAAAAAATCTCTTTTCTACTTCACTTACAATCATACTATGTATTTCTTCAATTGACAATGTGGCATCTACTGGAAAAATACGTTCGGGATAAAGTCCCGCCAAATGGCGATATCCCTTTACTACCCGCTCATGAAACGATATATCCTCAAGCTCCATACGGTCAAGCTCCATCTGATTACGCTTGCGCCTTAATCCTTCCTTTGCCTCTATATCCATAAAAATTGTAAGTTTCGGCTTTACTTCTCCCAATGCATAACCATTTATTTCATAAACAGTTTCCACACCAAGACCTCTCCCAATCCCCTGATAAACTGCCGAGGATTCAACAAAGCGGTCACAGATTACAGCCTTGCCCTCCAACAGGGCCGGTGCAATAACCTGATTTACCAGCTGTGCCCTTGCAGCCGCATATAATAAAAGCTCTGTCATATGACTCATTTCTTTGTATTCAGGATTTAGAATCACCTTGCGGATTGCTTCACTGATTGCGGTTCCTCCGGGCTCCCTGCTAATTACGATATCATATCCCTTTTTCTCAAGGTACTTTTCCAACAAATCAATTTGGGTTGTTTTTCCGGAACCGTCCGGTCCCTCCATTGTAATAAATATTCCTTCCACTATGGTATCTCCTTATTCTACCAAAATCGGCGTCTTTTCTGCCCGCCACATCTTTTTGAAGCGACTACGGCAACACTGCTGCCATCCTCTGTCGTAACACCTTTTATATTAATTCCGTGGCTCACGGCACGCTGAATCTGCTCTATAATCTGTGCCGAAATAACCTCTCCCGGTGTCACCACCGGTATTCCCGGAGGATATGGATAGATATAATCCCCGCTTATTCTCCCCTTAGCCTCTAATAATCCTATTCTCTCTATCGTACAATCTTTAGCCTCTGCAATCTGCATCTTTTGCTCCGGCAGTACACTGTACAAATTCAGTTTTCCATTATCTATAGTATCGGCCGCCTGCCCTCTTTTTGTTAGCTGTCCGTCTATTGCCTCTATTGCCTGATAAAGCGATTCGAATCCCTCCTGTGTATCTGCCACAGAAGTTAAGGCTATCACATAGTTGTCTGCAGACATCTCCATCAATTGCCCGTACTCCTGCTCCAACATTTTCCCAAGCATGACACCGGTAAACGGAACCGGTTCCCCTCCCAGTTCAGGCAATACAATCTGGCAGTCTTTCACACAAAATACCAGCTTGCCATCATCATAACCCGCAGCATTGTATTTTTTAAAATCTGCCTCCCTGGCCAGATGAATATGGGTAAGTCCCTGAAACCGTTCCCTGTATTGTCGTAATAATTCTTTATATACAATAAATAATCCGTCCCGTTCATGATGCATTTTCTCAATACATGCTTCCATAGAAGCCATAAACACATAAGACGGTGATGTACTCTGGTAAATTGACAAAAACTCTTCCAGCCGCCCATTATCCACCAGCCTGCTATTCTGATGAAGCAGGGCACACTGTGTCATTGCAGGCAGTGTTTTATGAATACTTTCCACCACTATGTCCGCCCCTAACCTAATCGCAGGCTGTGGTATATTTTTGTAATTAGTACCCGAAATGGTCTCGTTTACATTTGCCATATATTCAAAATGTGCACCGTGCGCAGCATCTACAATCAGCGGAATGTTATATTTGTGTGACACCTTTGAAAGTTTTTCCACATCACTTACCACACCTTCATAAGTAGGCGAAACCACAACCACAGCTTTGACATTAGAATGCGATTTTAAAATTCTTTTCACAGCATCCGGTGCAACACCACCAAACATTTGCAGCTCATCATTCCATGCCGGCATCACGTATATTGGCTTTAATTTTAAAAGCCTTATGGCATTATACACTGAGGTGTGGCAATTGCGTGCCACAATCAGACTGTCACCCTCTTTACAGACAGCAGAAATTGCTGCCAATATTCCTACAGTGCTGCCGTTTACAAGGTAATAGCTTTTGTCTGCACCATAGATTTCTGCTGCCCTGTCAAACGCCTGTCTGATGATGCCTGACCTATGATGAAACTCATCTAAATCCGACACCTCTGTTACATCTATCAAAAACGGGTTTTCCACCAGCTCCGGAAAAATTGTTAATAACCGCCGTTTATGTCCCGGCATATGCCAAGGATATGCCCCCCTTGTACGATATGCATTTATTCCGTCCAATATAGGTTGTTTCATATAACCCTCGATTCTACCTATCCTCAAAATTACTCCGGCATCCCTGCTAAGAGGCACACCTTTGCAATCTATTATGATACATTATTTCATTATAATATAATCTATAACACATTTCCACTTTTTTATTGACAAATTTAATAATTTAATAATTCACAGTTTCTCGGATAATATATTTTTATACCCCTCCCCATAAATTTCGCTGGCACTGCTGACAATCATGAATGCATCTTTATCTTCTTCAATAATCACCTGTTCAAGATGAGGCGCCTGCTGTTTTCTAATTACACACATAATGACCTGCTTTTCTTCCCTGCTGTATGCTCCCTGACCGGTTAAAATTGTAGCCCCAATCTCTAAATCCTTTATAATACGTTCCACAATTGATTTTGGGGTTTTTGACACAATATAAATTAACTTAGCTTCATCACGTCCATAAAGAACATAATCCAGTACCTTTTCATTTAAAACAACTGCTATAAATGCATACATGGCAGTATTGAAATCACGGAATGTAATTCCAGAAGCAGCCACGATACTCATGTCAATAAGCAAAAACAGGGTACTGGTCTTAATGGCTTTAAAACGCCTTCTGAGTACTTTGATTATGATATCCATTCCCCCGGTTGTTGCCCCAACCTTTAACACAATTCCAATACCACAGCCAATTAAAATACTTCCGGCAATAGCCGCAAGTAGCAGATTATCTGTCACAGGAGGCAAAAGCCCTAATATATTTGTAAAAACCGAATTTAAAGCCACAGCGTAAAAGCAATAGGAAATAAAACGGCTGCCAAACTTCCACCATCCAAGAATAATAATAGGAATATTAATAAGAAAATACCATGTTCCCGTAGGCATTCCAACTGCATGGCTTAAGATAACAGAAATACCCACCACCCCTCCCGGTGCAAGGGAGTTAGGATCAAGAAACAGGCTGATACCGGCAGAATAGATGAATGTACCTAATAAAATTACTGCAAGTTTTTTTAATACCAATATAGGATGTTCTATACGCATATTCATAAAAATCCCCCAAATAATACATATTTTTAAAT
>JAIDHZ010000320.1 GCA_029052995.1 Lachnospiraceae bacterium
GCACCATAGGAAAGGGTAATATGATATAACCTTTCCACTCCCGCATAAGCGGGCTGGCAGACCCAGCTGCCATCCCGGTAAACCCCTTTTTTTATCACATGATTGTTCGTCAAATGAAAAGAAATATTGTCCCTGCTCAATTCACATATTTCGCAGTTTGTAATTCCTGCATTTTGTTTAAATTCGTCAAGTATTTCAAAAAAACGCCATAGTGCCTTTTTCTCGTTTTGTTCACATTCATCCAGAATCATTGTTTCATAACCAACGTTGCGGGTCTCCTGATATTTTATTTTACAGTAGGACAGAAACAGTTCGGGGAAGGGTAATGGATAAAGCTGTTCATACCTGTATCCGGTTTCGCGTAATCCCAAATTATAACCGGAAATAAATCGGCTTAAATATGAAAGATTTTCAGCACCCAGATACATACCGGGGTGATGTTTAATTTTATCAAGCATTTCATAGGTATTCATATTTTCCCTCATCTTTCATTTATTGAAAATTCTAATTTAATTATTAATTATACCATATGTAATTTTAAATTACCACATGGAAAACAGACATAACTGTTATGTGTATTAAAGAAAGGAATCCTGCTAAAATTTAATTAGAGCAAATAATAGCCGGAAGAAGGTTGCCAATTGGACTTAATTGTGCTACTCTATGTAAGAATTGAATATGAACGGGGAGCTTGTGAAGCAGGCTGAGAGGAAGTCATCAACTTCGACCCGTAACCTGATTTAGGTAATGCTAACGTAGGGATTCAAGATATATGTGTATTATTATGATTTTATATTATTAAGGGGGCCCTTTGCAAAAATAAAGAGCCTCCTGATTAATTTTTAGCCGCTTGCAGCGGGAGTATTGACTTGGGAAGGAAGGGATAGAGATGGAATACACAACACAAATGGATGCTGCAAAAAAAGGAATTATCACAAAGGAAATGCAGACAGTTGCGGAATACGAAGGAATGAGTGCGGAAGGTATCAGGGCGCTTATAGCAAAAGGGCAGGTGGTAATTCCGGCAAATAAGAACCATTCCTGTTTAAAGCCTTATGGTATAGGTACGAAGCTTAAGACCAAAATTAATGTAAATTTAGGAACTTCTAAGGATTGTCTGGATTTGGATATGGAAATGGAAAAAGTAAGGGAATCCATCCGCTTAGGAGCAGAATCTATTATGGATTTAAGTTCTTTTGGGGATACCCGTAAATTCCGTACAAAGTTAACCTCAGAGTGTAGTGCTATCATCGGTACCGTTCCAATCTATGATGCAGTGGTGTACTATAACAAGGCGTTAAAGAGCATTACTTCGAAAGAGTGGATTGATATTGTAAAAATGCATGCCAAGGATGGTGTGGATTTTATGACGATTCACTGTGGAATTAATAAGGCAACAGCTAAACGATTTAAGAAAGCAAAGCGTCATACCAATATTGTTTCCAGAGGAGGTTCCATTATTTTTGCATGGATGGAGCTGACGGGAAATGAGAATCCGTTTTTTGAGTATTATGATGAGATTTTGGATATATGCAGTAGGTATGATGTAACCTTAAGCCTTGGAGATGCATGCCGTCCGGGAAGCATTGAGGATGCAGGGGACATCTCCCAGATGGAAGAACTGGTAACTCTTGGAGAATTGACACAGCGTGCGTGGGAAAAAAATGTGCAGGTTATGATTGAGGGACCGGGTCATATGCCTCTTGACCAGATTCGTGCTAATATGGAGATTGAACAGACAATCTGTAAGGGGGCTCCATTTTATGTGTTAGGTCCTCTGGTGACGGATGTAGCACCGGGTTATGATCATATTACGGCAGCCATTGGTGGTGCAATTGCGGCAACCTACGGAGCTTCTTTTCTCTGTTATGTCACTCCAGCCGAACATTTACGTCTGCCAACGGTAGAGGATGTAAAAGAAGGAATTATTGCATCTAAAATTGCGGCTCATGCGGCGGATATTGCGAAAGGAGTGCCGGGAGCTAAGGATTGGGATTACCGGATGAGTGAAGCACGCTGTAATCTTGACTGGGAAAAGCAGTTTGAACTGGCGCTGGATGGTGAAAAAGCAAGAAAGTACCGTGCGGACTCCACACCGGAACGGGAGGATACCTGTACCATGTGTGGAAAAATGTGTGCAGTTAGGAATATCAATAAAATACTTCGCGGCGAAGATGTCGACATTATGGATTAAGCCAAGCTAGGCCAATCTGGGAAAATTCTTCTAATTTATATTTATTATATAACTATGAGAAAGGGAATTTGGTATGCATACAATTCTTAGTATAGCCGGTTCGGATTCCGGTGGAGGAGCAGGAATCCAAGCTGATTTGAAAACAATTACCTGTTTAGGGGAATACGGAATGACAGCAATTACTGCACTGACCGCCCAGAATACTATGGGGGTAGAAGGCGTAGAGGTTGTTTCTGTACAGATGGTTAAATCACAGATTGATGCAGTCTTTGGTGATATCCGGCCGGATGCAGTAAAGCTTGGCATGATTGCTACACCGGATATTATGGAAGCAGTCTGTGAAAAACTGATACAGTATAAGGCAGAACATATTGTGGTAGACCCGGTAATGGTGGCAACCAGTGGAAGCAGCCTGATGGAGAGCAGTACAGTCAGGACATTGAAAGAAAAATTAATTCCATTAGCAGATATCATTACACCTAATATTAGTGAGGCAGAGGTGTTAAGTGGTATTTCCGTTGAGGGAAAAGAGGATATGGTAAAGGCGGCGGAAAAGATTGCGGAGTATTATTGCGGATCCATTTTGATTAAGGGCGGTCATTTAACAGATACAGCAGATGATTTACTTTATCAGAATGGAGAAATAATATGGCTTTACGGTAAGCGGCTGGATAATGAGAATACGCATGGTACAGGTTGTACGTTGTCTTCTGCGATTGCCACATTTCTTGCAAAAGGATATAGCATGGAAGAGAGTGTAAGGCAGGCAAAAGATTATGTGACAGGCGCCATTGCAGCAGGGCTCAATCTGGGCAGAGGCAGGGGACCGCTTTGCCATAATTACAAATAAGAACATAACCATTGCCACAAATGAAATAGAGTATCGGAACCGTTAGAATTTTCTAGCGGTTTTTTACGTTATAAGAAACACTTTTCTCTTTTGATTAGAAAAGATATTGTAAAAAAATCTAATTCAGACTATCTTTTTTCGTTATACTATTGTTATACCATATAGAAAGTACTTTCAAAAGAGAAGAAGGGAGGAAAACATGGACAAGGATTTTTTCCTGATACGGAAAATGAAAAGTGGAAATGAGGAAGCTATGGAATACTTTGTGCGGCAATATTATCCGGTCATTTTAAAGTATTGCAGATATCATATAAAGGACAGGGAATACGCAAAAGACATTACCCAGGAAACCTTTGAGAGATTTTTTGGAAGGCTGCCTGAATACCGTTATAATGGGAAAGACGTAAACTATCTGTATGTCATTGCGAGCAATCTGTGTAAAAATTTTTATCAGAAAAAAACAGAGCTGGTAATGGAGGAATTACCGGAACAGGAAGAAAATCCGATGGAGGAGATTCCGGAGAAACTGGATGTAGAAACGGCAGTCGGGAGACTGCCGGATGAGTTATCGGAAGTGGTGATTCTGTATTATTTTCAGGGAATCAAATTAAAGGAAATAGCAAAAATCTTAGAGATTGGGCTTCCGTTAGTAAAATATAGGATGAAAAAGGCGAAGGAACAGCTAAGGATGATATTAGGAAGGGAGGAAGGGATATGACAGAATTTCGGAAAAATGTATCGCTAGAGCAGAAACGGTTTCGGGAACAGCAATTAGAGAAGAAGCTATTTGAGTGTGGAGAGTGCCGGACACTAATTGTAGAAGAGGAAGAAATACTGGAAACCCTGTCAAAGGCAAAGGAAGCATTTTATGAGGGTGCAAAAATGCATACTGTGTCACGGATGGAATTTTTATTCAATCAGATGAGATATATCAAAAAATGGTGGTGGCTGTGTCAGGGGATGGTTTTGGTGGTTCTATGGAGATTTCTGTATTCTGCGGGCAGTGATATTTATACACAGCGGATTATGGGTGTGCTGTCAGCGGTATTTGCCATTTTGCTGGTGCCGGAGCTGTGGAAGAACCGCAGCAGTCAGTCTATGGAAATAGAAGGTACGGCATATTTTTCCCTGAGACAGGTGTATGCAGCGAGAATGCTGTTGTTTGCAATGGCAGATGTACTTATGTTAAGTATTTTTTGTGGTGTGGTATCGGTTACAGTACAGATAACCGTAAAGGAATTATTGTTTTATTTTTTTCTTCCCTTTAATGTAACCTGTTGTATCTGTTTCCGGCTGTTATACAGCAGATGGGTGAATTCAGAGTATCTTGCGATAGCACTTTCCCTGTTATGGAGTGCGGTCTGGGGATGGATGGTTTTGAAAGAAGCAGTGTATAGTGCAGTGATGGTGCCGGTATGGTGGGGAATCCTGTCTGCTTCTCTGCTTTATTTGTTGTTTACGGTTTATCAGGTGTTTAAAAAGTGTGAGAATTACTGGGAGGTAAATCCGATATGGAATTAGAATTAGAACATGTGACAAAGGAATTTAATGATTTTAAGGCAGTATCTGATGTGAGCTACACGATGCACAACGGAGTGTACGGTCTTTTGGGAGTAAATGGTGCCGGGAAGACCACTACTATGCGCATGCTGTGTACATTGTTAAAGCCGTCTGCAGGAAGGATTACCTATGACGGCAGGGATATCTTTGAGATGGATGGGGAATACAGAAAAATGTTAGGATATCTGCCCCAGGACTTTGGATATTATCCGGATTTTTCCGTGCAGGATTATCTGATGTATATTGCGTCTATCAAAGGACTTCCGTCAGCATTGGCAGGAAAACGGGTAAAAGAATTGCTGGGAAAAGTAGGACTTTCAAAGGCAAAAAATAAAAAAATGAAGAAGCTTTCAGGCGGAATGAAGCGTAGAGCTGGAATTGCCCAGGCAATGCTAAATGATCCCCGGATTTTAATTTTAGATGAGCCCACAGCGGGACTGGACCCCAATGAAAGAATCCGGTTTCGGAATCTCATCAGTGAGCTTTCGGAGGACAGAATGGTATTGTTGTCCACCCATATTGTTTCCGATGTGGAGTATATTGCAGGTGAGATCTTATTGATGAAGGACGGGGAGTTTGCCCATTCCGGTACAGTCTATGAGCTTACAGCTTCTATTCCTGATAGAGTGTGGAATGTAAAGGCAGCAAAAACGGAAGTGGATACCTATATGAAGCAGTATAAGGTTGCCAATGTCAAGACGGTTCAGGAGGGAGTGGAGCTTCGGATTTTGTCAGAGCAGATCCCCCATCCGGGTGCAATACAGGAAGAGGTTTGCCTGGAAGATGTATTTTTATATTACTTTGGCGAGAAAGCAGGTGAAGAAGATGGTGTATTATGAAATCAAAAAGGTGTTTTCAAAGGCAAGTAGTAAAATGGCACTGGCGCTGCTGGTTATGCTTTTGCTCATGATTAGTTATTTTACCCTGCATGATGAGGAGTATGTTCATTCAGACGGGACAGTGGAGACGGGAATTGTGGCTGTCGGCAGACTGCGGGAGGATAGAAAAAAATGGTCAGGGGAGCTTTCAGAGCAGCAGTTTGCAAAAGTAATAGAGGAAAATGCAGAAATCAATAAGGCAGCAGGGAATCAGCCTGTTTCTGCCCTCAGTCAAAAGCAAGGATTTTATGATATTAGTACGATAATTAACCGTGCCTATACAGATTTTGGAAAATATGATTATACGGTGATTGATTCCTTAATACCAGCAGATGCAAAAAATGTTTATCCAAACAGGGTAACACAGTTGGAAGAATGGCTGGATACCCATGCGGCAGATGGCTTTTCAGTACAGGAGAAGGCATATTTAATGGGACAGTTTAAAAAATTAGAAACACCGCTTTCCTATGAATGGTCAGAAGGCTGGCAGCAGTTCCAGAGTTATTCCATTTCTCTTTTTACGGTAATGGTATTTATTTTGGGATTTTTGGTGGCAGGAATCTTTTCCGGTGAATCCGGTCTTAAAGCGGATTCCATCTTCTTTTCCACTTATCATGGTCGTAGACAGGCGATTCTGGCAAAGCTTGTAGCAGGTTTGTTGATTGGCTCAGGAATATATTGGGTGATGGTTTTATTGTATTCTGCAATTGTATTTGGGTTTCTTGGTACAGACGGAGCAGATTGTATGATACAGACGAGTATAACCGGCTGGATGAGCAGCTATAATATAACCTTTTTACAGCAGTACCTGATTACAATTGCTGGCGGTTATATCGGAATCATGTTTATCCTGTTGTTGATGATGTTTGTTTCAGCGAAGACAAGGTCAACAAAATTTGCAGTAATTATTCCGTTTATTGTGGTGATGATTCCATCTGTTTTGGCAGGAATTGCCAACAGCATTCCGTTGGTTGAGAAAATTTTAGGGCTATTACCGGACCAGTTATTAAATATGTGCCAACTGATACAATACTTTAGTTTGTATCGGATAACCGGAGAGATAACCGGTTCGTTAAACTTATTACTGCCTATGTATGGGATACTGTCTCTTCTTCTTTGTCCGGTTATTTATCAGGTGTACCGGCGGACAGAAGTGAAATAAAGGCGGTTTTATGGAGAGATTTTACGAAGAAAGAGCAGGTGAAGAAGATGGTGTATTATGAGATAAAAAAGGTATTCTCCAAGACGAGCAATAAAATAGCGGTGCTGATTTTAATATTTTTATTAGGACTAGTCAGTAGTTCTGCCGTTCATGTGGAGTATACGAATGAAGAAGGTAATCATGAATCGGGAAATTCCGCTATCCATAAGCTGAAGGAGATGAAAAAGGAATGGGCAGGGGAGCTTACAGAGGAGAAGCTTATGCGGGTAATTGAGGAAAATGCAAGAATTCAGGCGACTCCGGAAGCACAGTCCAAAGACATACAGCAGCAAAATATCGCCTATAACTGGATGCAGGGATTTGAGGACATCCGCACGATGTTTGCGAATTCTTATGGTGGATTTCGAGAACATGATTATTTTGTGATAGATTACCTGAAACCGGAGGATGCAGCAAAATTTTATTCCAACCGGGTGGAGAGTTTAAAAGAATATCTGTATTCCCCGGAGCAAGACATCGTTTCTCATTTCCTTTCTGAGAAGGAAAAGGCATTTTTGATAAAACAGTATGAGGAGATGGAAACACCGCTGAAATATGAAGATTTTATGGGATGGGACGAGTCCGAATACAATGCACCGATGCTTATCATGTTTATGTGTCTGATTCTGGGATTTTTGGTGGCAGGGATATTTTCCAATGAGACAAAGTTAAAAGCAGATTCCATTTTTTTCTCTGCTTATCATGGACGTAAGCAAGCAGTGCTGGCAAAGCTGGTGGCGGGGCTTGTTATCGTGACAGGGTTTTACTGGCTGGTTATGCTGTTATTTTCTGCAATCGTGTTGGGGATTCTTGGCACAGAGGGGGCAGACTGTATGATTCAGATTAGCTTAGGCGGCTGGAAAAGCTTTTACAATATTACCTTTTTGCAGCGTCATTTACTGATCCTGTTTGGTGGTTACATTGGAACCTTATTTGTCATACTGGTAACCATGTTTGTATCGGCAAAGACAAAATCGGCGGTGGTTTCGGTGATGGTTCCCTTTATCCTTCTCTTTGTTCCGGCGTTTTTGAGCGGCAGCGATAGCTATACACTGAATCAGATTCTAGGAGTTTTACCGGACCAGCTCATGCAGCTTAATAAGCCATTGAAAACCTTTAATCTGGCAGAGATTGGAGGAAAGGTAACCGGTATACTTAATGTGTTATTTCCGGTTTACGCAGCATTGTCCGTTATTCTTTGTCCGGTCGTTTATCAGGTGTACAGGAGGGCAGAGGTGAAGTAGGTTTTTTTGTACATATAAGAATAACCTCGTTTGCAATATTGGAAAGTGAGATATAGGCATATGGCAATTCGCACGCAGTATCAGCGGATTGCCATATTTGTTAGGCCGAGGGTTCTGATTCTTTTTGGTGTAGTGCTTCAGCTTCCACTAAAAAATAACCATATTCTGATTGATTGATAATCCATCCTAAAGTCTGATAGCATTCCTGATTATTCGGTAACATCTTCTATCAACCCCTGATCTTTGAAAAACTGTTGCACCAAAGGGTGGACGTTATGCCAGCGTTTTCCATTATATTCAAGCACGACAGAAGTCTCCAGCATATTCAGCAGTATTTTTTTATCCTCAATTACTTCCCGGTTACCATTACAAATATTCAATAAAAAATTATAGTCTTTTCGCTCAATCCGTCTGGTCAGGGATGTTTTTAATTCCTCTAATGCTCGGTCGGCATCTTCCATGGAGATTGTTTGGCTCTTTCTCCGTACTGCTCTGCTCGCTGATGCATTAATTACATAGAATAAATCCCGTAAAGAGCCTCCGGTAAACCGGATCATTTTATCTAGCACATCCGAATCAAATAAATCTGGATTGGTCCGTTTTTCCACTATTTTTCTTATAATAGCAATTCCTTCAGGAAATTTTCCACCATCAATTTTTTCAATTTTAATCATTGGCAAAATTTTTATTATAAAATAGTTTTCCATTGCATAAAATCTGGAATCATAGGAAAGCCCAATAGGAAAAGTATAAATAACCGGAAACTTCATACCTGACAGACTTGCCGCATAATTATCAAATATTTTCCATGCATCTTCTGGATTCAATTTATCCAAATCTTCAAAAATAATAATCGGAAACTTTCCACCTGTTTTCCCGGAAATCTCATTCGATACGTGATTTAGCAAATCAATCCATTCACTGGAACGGTTGCTGATTTTTTTTCGATATTCTTTCCGTGTTTCTTCATTGAATTTCAAATCAGCCTTAATCTTTGTAAATACATCTAAAAGATGAAACAGTATGCTAGATGTTCCAGCGGATATTCCGCTTTCTATTGTAGCAGCCTGTAACTCTTGAGAGGCTGTAATTTCCATTCCCTCATCCCAGAACCTCATAATAGAATCAAGAGTTTTTTCATTTATTTCACATTTGGATTCTTCTGCAATTTTTAATAATGCCTCTCCCATCAAAATAAAAAGGTCTGAATTAGAAATATTAAGCAAATCTAAATCCAAACTACAGACAACCGTTTTTACCGGATAGCCGTTAGATATAAAATCTTCAGACATTCGGTTCAGTTCTGTACTCTTCCCGCATCCCTGATGTCCTAAAAGTAAAAATGCATTTCTGACATTCTGTCTTGCCTGATTCTGACAAATTTCTAAAATATCCTCTATTGGAGAGCTATATTTGTCGCCTGTACGGTATTCCATTGTATCATTACAATAAAATTTTTCCATTTGTTCTGTTTTTAAAGCCTCTGGCATAAATGCATTTATTATTTCAGAAATTTGATTTGCATATTTCACTTGGTGAATCCTCCTGCTCTTATTGTTTAATATGAAAAATATTCAATGTTATTATATCGTATATTTCATACAATAACAAAATGATTTTGCCAATCTTTGTAATACTATGATTTTATAGGATAGGATGAGTCCGAATATAATGCACCGATGCTCATCTATCAGGTTTATCGTAGGGCAGAAGTAAAATAATAAAGCTTAACCTGTACAAATTATAATGGAATAATCTATAGTTATATGGTAATATCTATGATAAAGAAATGGTTTTAAGAGAAGGCGGTGATTCTATGCGGACAGTCGGTATCGGAAAACAGAATTTTGCTTCTTTGAGAGAGAAGAACTGTTTTTATGTAGATAAGACAACAT
>JAIDHZ010000321.1 GCA_029052995.1 Lachnospiraceae bacterium
TCGTTCTGCATATTCATGTCCTCCTTGAAATCCTATTATCATTATTAACATATCCACAGATATTACACCACCTAAAAATCAAATCAAAGACCTCAGTGTTCCAATCCCTCTGATTTACTCCGACTTATGCTCAATCAGCAATTTCGGTTTGGGCTAACAGTGTTTATATGAGAAGATATAATAAATCTTATAACCGACCTTCATCGCTATCCTATGGTGCAGCCCTGTTAAGGGTAGCAAAAACTTCCAATCATGCCTACTATGAAATTTTAGTCAAACTCTGCGTTTCCCCTAATTTGTTCAACACAACTATCATATCAATCGAATTTCTCTTATATGACAAAAAACCTATCAATAAACTTTTCGTTCATAAATAAGCCTTGTATAAATTACGTTTTTTTGTCTCAAAATCAGTTACTCTGATTGTTCCTCTGCTTTCCTCTCTGCCTCTTCCTTATCAAGTATATCATGTATCTTATCTACATCAATCTCGACTTTGAGGTAATCATCCGGCTTTCTGTTTTTGTTGCCCAAAACACATACCGTCTCGACATGCCCACAATGCCCGAACTGGTCCAATGCACAAACCTTCTCCACTTCATATCCCGCTGCCGCTAACACCTTCACATCTCTTGCCAGAGTAGCAGGGTCACAGCTCACATAAACGATCCTTTTTGGTGCCATTTTAATCATTGTATCAATAGCAACCGCATCACAGCCTTTTCTGGGGGGATCCACCACAATTACATCTGCATGATCTTTCGTTTTCCCGTACTGCTCCGGCAAAACCTCTTCTGCCTTGCCCACAAAAAACTCCACATTATGGATGCCATTTATCTCCGCATTCCTTCTCGCATCTTCAATTGCCTCCGGCACAATTTCCACGCCACAGACCTTTTTTGCCTTCTGTGCCAGAAACAGTGAAATGGTTCCGATTCCACAATAGAGATCCCAAACAATCTCATCACCATGCAGATCCGCATATTCCATTGCCTTTCCATAAAGCTTTTCGGTCTGTTCCGGATTCACCTGATAAAAGGATAACGGACTGATCTGGTATTTTACATTTCCAATATAATCAGTAATAAAATCCTCTCCCCAGATTGTACGGCAATATCCTCCAAGAATCCGGTTTGTCTTTTCTTTATTTATATTAATGGAAATACTTGTGATTCCGGGAATATCCAACATATACTTTACAAATTCCTGCTCTACATTCCTAAATGTTCCCTTTTGTACAATCTTTTGTGACTTTATTTTAGATTCCTTGTCATTCTTTTGCTCCCACCCATCTCCCTGTCTCCATTTTAATTCTCTGTCATCTTTTTCATGCAATCCATTTTCCTGCTGCCTTTTCCGTCCCCTTTCATCTCTTGCGTTCAATCCACCTTCCGATCTACCCGTTAGCACGTCTCCATTGATTATAAGACAGACCATAACCTCACCGGTTCTTCTTCCAACTCTGGTTAAAATATGGCGCACTAACCCTGTGTGCTTTTCTTCATCATAGGCTTCCACCGCATATTTTTCCATAAAACTGCGAAGCCTTCTTATAATCTCATCATTAATCCCATCCTGCAGATAACAAACATCTGTATCAATAACGGAATGTGTTCTGCCTGCATAAAATCCGATTACCAGTTTTCCTTCTTTGTTCTTTCTTACCGGAAACTGTGCTTTATTCCGATACCGGATTGCAGGAAAGCTATGGGCGCACTCCATTCCGATAATCGGTTCCATTTTCGCTTCCACATCCGCAATGCCGCCTATCCTTTGCAGACAGTTTTTTACCTTGTCCTGCTTCCATGCAAGCTGTTTTTCATAGCTCACATGCATAATCGTACATCCCCCGCATTTACGGGCATGAGGACAAATCGGCTCCACACGGTGCCTGGAAGGACTAATTACTTCCATCAGCCTTCCAAAGGCATAATTTTTCTTTACTTTGATAATCTTAATTCTTACTACATCCCCCGGTACTGTGTCCTTCACAAAAACAGCCACTCCTTCAACGTGTCCAATCCCTTCCCCTTCATTTCCCATGTCCTCTATTGTCACTTCATATTCCTGATTTTTCTCTAAACCCATAATGTTATTCCTTATCCTTTTTCAGTGTAAAATCCTTCGTACCTCTAATTCTGTATTTCTACCATATAATAAAACAATCTATATATTAT
>JAIDHZ010000322.1 GCA_029052995.1 Lachnospiraceae bacterium
TTATTTTGCCAGAAATAACCCAAAATGGTTATTCTTGCTATAGTTTGCCCATAAATTGTTAATTTATGTCCACGATAGGGAGAAGCTCTATATATCCTCTGTTTCCAATTGGTTCAAGCTGTATACGTGGATTATCTTCATCCCAGCAATAACCTAATGTTTTAGGATCATATTTTTTTATTGCGTTACATACCTGCTCAATAGCCTCCCCAAAATCAGCTTCTTCAAATGGTTCTCCCTGAAACATTAGATATTTGCATTCCGGCAGCTCAATTATATCAAACCCGTCCGGTATCTCACTGTTATAAGTTACAGGCACTTCAACCCCCTGAACATACTCTGATGTTTTTGGAAGGATGTATTTATGTGGCAGCCATAGACATACCGGCTCCCCACTGATAGATTTTATGCTGGTCAGTAACCCCCATACATCGCAGCCGACTTCTTCGCAGTAAGCCCAATAGTCCTTTGCTTCCTTCCCCCTTTTAATGATAACCTTCCTGGCAGGTTTTACAATGGTTTGGATAAATACATTTTTAACTTCTTTCATACTCGTCTCCTTTCCCGGTTGAGAATATTTAATTCCGTAAGATCTAAAGAGATAAATTGGAACAGGGCAGATAGAATATTCATATGGATTACAGCCGAATTCCCGGTAAAAAGCCCGTTGATATCCATCAACACTGTCAAAGCCTGCATCAGCGGAAATATCAATAATTTTTACATTTTCATCCCTTAACCGCAATGCCGATTTTGATAACCGTAATCTTCTAATATATACTGAGGGCGTCATGTTTAATAATTTAACAAACAGCCGATAGGAATACCATGGTGAATACATGGATACCCTTGCCAAATCTGCAATTGTAATATTGGAATTCAGATTTTTATCTATATAGTCCTGCATTCTTTGAACTGCTTCTATATGCTCTTCCAACTTCTCACCACCTTACAATAAAAAGGATATCAGAAAAAAGTAAAATTATCTCGACTTAATTTGCCATTGAATCCAAAAGCCGGAACCGTGTACTTTGGATATTGTGAAAAGATGTATGCATTAAAGATTACAACTGCAAAACATTAATTAGCAATATCCATGCCAGACCATAGTATGTGACAACCGCAACAAGGTCGTTGATTGTTGTAATCAACGGACCGGACGCTACGGCAGGATCAACTTTCAACTTCTTAAACATAAGCGGAACCAATGTTCCCGACAGACTCGAAAGTATCATTGCCAAAAGCAGTGCAATACCTGTACAGGCAGATATAGCAAACGCTGCAGTTACCACCTGATTCTTTAATGCAACTAAATATAATCCGATAAATATGAAGGATAATGCACCCAGTATCAAGCCATTGACCAAACCTACACGGGCTTCTTTTGTAACCAGGATAATCTTTTGTTTTCCGCTAATGTTTTCGTCCATGAGAATACGTATGGTAACTGCAAGCGATTGCGTTCCCACATTTCCGGCCATGTCCAGAATAAGCGACTGGAAAGCGATAATCAACGGCATCTGTGCAACAATTCCTTCGAATACACCTACAACACTGGAAACGAGCATTCCCAATCCAAGCAGAACAACCAGCCAGGGCAGACGCTTTTTGATACTTTCTTTCAGAGGTTCTTTTAAATCTTCTTCTGCGGATAAACCTGCGAGCTTTGCATAATCTTCGCCCATTTCATCGTCAACAAGTTCCATAACATCCTGAGATGTCAGTACGCCTATGAGCTTATTATCTGAGTCCAAAACAGGAATTGAATCCTCTGAATAATCCTTGATACGACCAAGACAATCGTCAATTTGCTCATTGGCATAAACATAAGGATATGATGTCATAACAATCGTATCAAGCTGTGTGCCTTCACGCGCAATAATCAGATCTTTTAGGTCAATTGCGCCAAGAAAAGTTTCATTCTCATCAATGACATAAATGATGGAAATATTATCATTATCGGCTGCCTGCTCAATCAAAGAATGCATTGCCTGCCGCACACCGATTCCTGAACAGACTGCAATATAGTTTGTGGTCATTTTGCAGCCGATTTCATCTTCGCCAAAAGAATTAAACAGTACAATCTGATGTTTTAGCTCATCGTCCATTAAATCCATTACCATCGTACGGTCTTCTTTATTCATCTGGCGAAGACATTCTGCCAGTTCCGTAATTTCAAATTGGGAGAGTACGCTGATTCTTTTTTGAATACTTATTTCGCTGATATACTCAATTTTGTTTTCGGCATATTCAAGTATGTCTGCGAGGGTATTTGCACTCAAAATATGATATAGTCTGCTGCGTTCTTCCAGACTAAGCAATTCTAATGCGGCTGCAATATCCTTTTCGTGATATGCAAGTATACGTTCCTGCTTGATTTTAGGGCTTAAATTACTACGAAGTATCTCAACAATCTCTTTTTTATAGTCGGGATGCTGTATCATTTCGATTACTCCGTTCTCAACATTGTCTTTTACATTCATTGCATTTTCCTCCTTTACTCGTTAGGCTTGCATATTACAAGCCATAAATAAACAGGCGGGCGCAAAAAAGTAATCAGGCAAAAAAGCATAAAAATACCATTGCCGCTCATAAACCTTAAGATTCTGCGCTCGGCCTATCGATGCAGTATGGCTTTAGAATCAGACAATGGTCATTATATATGCACAACGAACTGCTACAGATTACGGACATGGCTGTAGTAATACATATTATGACTATATACGAAAACCTTGTCCATACTTCGACTACTACCATCGTCCATAATCTCACCTCGCTTATATTAATATTTGCACGCATTACGCATATAAGATATTGAAATGCTTTTTACATTATAACAAAAATCAGTGATAAGTCAATGATAGCTGTTTGTATGAGATAACATAAATTTGTTAGTTTTTTTATTCATCAGTATACTCTGCCGGGATGCGCAGGTCCCCTCACACCGCAGCAGGGCAGGTATGCAGTCTGGAGCGGAAACCGGACATGAAAGCATCAAAGAGAATTTTGATGAAGTTTTTATGTGAATCAGCACAATTCATTGTATTTCAAGCAGAGCCTGTTCAATAAAGCACACATATTCATCCTTGCAAGCAAACGAATATGTGTGTATTATATCAATAACATAAGATGTAAAAATATTAAAATAAAGACAGGAGGAACATAATGGCAGGAACATTATATATTTGTGCAACGCCTATAGGGAATCTTGAGGATATAACCCTTCGGACACTGCGTATTTTAAAAGAGGTGGATTTGATTGCTGCAGAAGATACAAGGCATAGTATCAAGCTGCTGAATCATTTTGAAATAAAAACTCCGATGACCAGTTACCATGAATTTAATAAGTATGATAAGGCGAAGATATTAGTGGGCAAACTGCTTGAAGGTACTAATATTGCATTGGTTACAGATGCGGGGACACCGGCAATCTCCGACCCCGGTGAAGAACTGGTAAGACAATGCCATGCAGCGGGTGTTTCTGTGACATCCCTTCCCGGACCATCGGCATTTGTCACTGCACTTACAATATCCGGGCAGAAAACAAGGCGGTTCTGCTTTGAGGCTTTTCTGCCCTATGACAAAAAGGAAAGAGATGCGGTTCTTTTCGAGCTTTCTAAGGAGACAAGAACGATTTTGATTTATGAAGCACCCCATAAGCTTCGAAAAACACTAGAAGATTTATATGATATGTTGGGAGACCGGAGCATATCTTTGTGCAGGGAGCTGACGAAAAAACATGAGACAAATCAGCGAATGACGTTATCCGAAGCAGTTGATTATTATAAGACGGAAGAACCAAAAGGGGAATATGTTCTTGTGATTGAGGGTGTGGACAGGGAGACCTTGCGGGAAGAAGAAATGCAAACCTTTCTCTCTATGACTATCCCTGAGCATGTGGCATTTTATATGGAGCAGGGCATGGACAAAAAAGAAGCCATGAAAGCTGCTGCAAAGGACAGGGGTGTCGGAAAACGGGATATTTACCGGGAATTGCTAGAGGCTGGTGAGTGAGGTTTGCTTTCTGGACAGATGTTTTTAAATGCTATCTTTTGGATAAGGCATTTGCTGATGGAAAAATTTTCTTATGCTTTTTTCTTAAATATGAATACTTTGCTAAATACGTAGTTTAACACAATGACAACAACGCTGACAACTACTTTGGAGATGGCACCTTCTATTCCAAGCAGAGTCTGGTTTAGACCTATTGTTACAAGGAAAGGGACACCAATAATTTCTATAATTCCGGTTAACAGCCTGGCACCCACAAAAGCTGTAAATTCTTTTGTAAGCTCTTTTATGCCTTTAGTTTTGCTCTTAAAAACCCACATCTTGTTTGCGAAATAAGCAAATAAGATAGATGCAACCCAGGCTATAATATTGCTTACAAGCACCAGTTGTCCCTCTGTTTTTATAGGTAGTAAATGTGTACAGGGTGCATATACAATCCAGTTGACCAGGGTTGTTAAGCCACCTACAATAATATATAGTATAATTTCTTTGTATTTAATAAAAAGTTCTTTCATCGGTCTGTAGTTTTCCTTATCCTGTTTTAAAACAGTATACCAAAAAAACACTATACCAGTCAACTTGTACTGCAACAGGAATGGTTTAATAGTAATAACATACAGACATAAAATCTGAGAACTCTTTCCCGCATAATAATCATGCACAGATACCCGCAATAAAGCTGCTGACAAGCAGGGAGAAAAAAGCTATTCCAATTCCTGCCGGGATGGTCCAACGTGTTTTCTTAATATTGACACTCATATAATAAATGGCTACAGTGTAGAATAGTGTCTCTGTACAGCCTAATAATATGGAAGCTGTAAATCCGATATAAGAGTCTGTTCCATAGGTTTTAAATATGTCAAATAAAAGACCATTAGAGCCGGAGGCAGAGAAAAGTTTTAACAGTGAAAGGGGCAGAATTGGTGCAGGAACATGGCAGGCTTCGGCAAATGGCTGCAACATCCGGCAAATCAGGTCTAATGTGCCGGAGCTCCTTAACACACCTACTGCCACAAAAAATCCAACAATGGTGGGGGCTATGTCTATGACAATCTCTATTCCTTTCTTACCGCCGGAAGTAAATAATTCAAAGGCGGGTTTTTTGTGAAGAAGTGCATACAGCAAAATATAGAAAATTACAAAGGGAATCAGAAAAATAGAGAGATAATTTAATATTTGCATGTTTTCTCCTTTTTCCGGCAAATAATCTTACAAATTATAATGGCAAGCAAAGTGGTGAGTGTGGTGGCAACCAGTGAAGGTCCTATAATTGCCATAGGCTTTGCACTTCCGTACTGGCTGCGGTAAGCAATCATGTTAATCGGAATTATCTGAAGTGAAGAGATATTTAATATCAAAAATGTACACATTTCATTGCTGGCACAAGTGCTGTTTTTTCCCTGTTCAAGATCAAATTGCTGCAAAGATTTCATGGCGGCTAAGCCGGTTGGTGTACAGGCCCAGCCCAGCCCCAGCAGGTTAGCAATAAAATTGGTGCATATATGGGAAACTGCGGGATGGTCTTTGGGGAGCCTGGGAAACAAAAAATGAATTAAAGGCTGCATTTTTCCAGCAAGTTTTGATGTCAGACCGGAACCCTCTGCAACAGATAAAAATCCATTCCACATACTAATTACACCCAGCATTAAAATGAGAAGATCAATGGCATCCTTGGCAGATTCCAATATGCTGTTGCAGACCGTTTCCATATTGCCGGTAAATGCAGCTACAATTATGCTGATAGTAATCATAAGCGCCCATAGATAATTTAGCATAAAAATGCTCCGAAAATTGCTTCTCCTTAAATATATGCATTAGGCCATGAAAATAGACAAAACTAATAAAAATTGTTATAAATTGGAAGGTTATGTAAAAGATTGTAAGGTAAAAATGAACAAATTGTTAATTCAAATAATGCCTTATTGACATTAAAAAAACAACATGATATTTTTGTAAAAATGGGAAAAATTTTAATCTGCAAATTGAAAAAGACAGTGAATGTCGGAAAGGAGAGGTGGCAATGAAAGCAACAGGAATTGTAAGGAATTTGGACAACCTCGGACGGGTGACACTTCCGATTGAATTGAGAAGAAATTTGAATCTTGATATTAAAGATCCGGTTGAGATCTTTGTAGAGGGTGACAGCATAGTATTACGGAAGTATGAGGCCTGCGATATATTTACCGGCAGCAAGGAAGATTTAATTGAGTATCAGGGAAAAATGGTTAGTGTAGAGTCCATTAAAGAATTGGCAAAGATGGCAGGTTTAATTGTATAGTATATGGAATAAGAGTGAAAAACCGTTTCGTGAACAGGGTGTTTTTGTTAAAGAGCATTTTGAGAATGGGGCGGTTTTTTCTATATAAAAATCGAATTTTTAAGCAATTATTAGTCAATTAGGCTATTGACATCATTTCCACATAATTATATACTGAACATGGCGGTCGTTTCTCATTTGAAACGGCTCTTAAAAGGATTTCTACATTAAATATAATGTGAAAAATAAAATTGCAGGAGGATTTTTATAATGTCAACAAAGGCAAATTACAAATTGGACGAGATTGGCGCAGGCAAGGTTGGTTTTCCTAAGACTGGTGAGGCTGCAACAAATACTCGTGCCATCATTGAGGCAGCATTTTACGGAAATAATGTAGTAAAGGTTAATACCCTGAAGGAAGCTTATAACCTTGCAAAGAATTCACCGGGAACTATCGTAACAGATATGCCGGTTTACCGTGGTGAGGAATTTGGTTTGGATTCAGACGCTAAGGTTTTACTTTTTAATGACGGTGCTGTGACAGGACGTTATGCAGCAGCACGCCGTATTAAAGGATATCCTGGAGTAGACGCTGCCAAGCTTGATAAGGTTGTTATGGATGCCATTTATAAAACTCGTTGGGAGACTCTTTATCATGCAACCTGTTTTGTAGGTTTGGATGAGGAATTTATCGTTAAGGCACATTTATTGATACCGGAAGGTGAAGAGAACTTACTTTATAACTGGATGCTTAATTTCCAGTATATGAGTGATGAATATGTAAAGATGTATAAGAACTCTAAGCCTGTAGGTGATGGCAAAGAGGCAGATATTTATATTTTCTCTGATCCACAGTGGACACCTACTGAGAGTCCGGATGTAGATTACAGCTGCTTAAGCGATCCGTTGACACTTTGCTATTTTGATACAAACCAAAACTGTGCTGCAATTCTTGGTATGAAATACTTTGGTGAGCACAAGAAGGGTACTCTTACAATGGCATGGGCACTTGCAAACCGCAATGGATATGCTTCCTGTCATGGTGGACAGAAGGAATACTCATTAGAGGGAGGCAAGAAATTTGTTGCTTCTGTATATGGTTTGTCAGGCTCCGGTAAGTCAACCCTTACACATGCTAAGCACAGCGGAAAGTATGATGCATTCGGAGGTATTAAGGTATTACATGATGACGCATTTATTATTAATGAAGATACCTGTGCTTCTATCGCATTAGAGCCTACTTATTTTGATAAGACTGCTGACTATCCTACAGGATGCCCGGATAACCAGTATCTGTTGACAGTTCAGAACTGTTCAGCAACCATGGATGAAGATGGTAAGATTCAGTTAGTAACAGAGGATGTTCGTAATGGTAACGGACGTGCAATCAAGTCTAAGTTATGGTCACCAAACCGTGTAGATAAGATTGACAGCCCGGTTAATGCTATTTTCTGGATTATGAAGGATCCTACGATTCCTCCTGTAATTAAGTTAAAGGGAGCAGCCCTTGCTTCTGTTATGGGTGCAACACTTGCTACAAAGACCTCTACTGCAGAACGTGTAGCTGCTGGTACAGATATGAATGCTCTTCGTATCGTTCCTTATGCAAACCCATTTAGAACATACCCATTAGTAAATGACTACAAGGCATTTAAGAAGTTAATCGAAGAGAAGAATGTAGACTGCTATATTGTAAACACAGGTGATTTCATGGGAACAAAGTGTAAGCCTGCTGATACATTAGGTATTTTAGAGGATATCGTAGAAGAGAAGATTAAGTTTGAGCAGTGGGGACCATTTGAAGATATTGAGATTGCTTATGACTGGTCAGGCAAGAGTGCTGAATTCAAAGTAGACTTAAATGATGCTGAATACAAGGATGCTTTGAAGAGTGCTATGCAGAACCGTGTAGATGCTGTTGAAGGATTTAACACAAAGAACGGTGGTTATGATAAGCTTCCGGATGAGGCGCTTGAGGCAATCAAGAAGCTTGTAAACGCACTGTAATCTATAAGCCTGTTTTGGCATATAACGCAAAGGCCAATAACTCCACAGCCTGCTGTGGTGTTATTGATTCCTGCGAGCAACGAGCCAAGCGTGCATGCTTGCATGCACATTTGGCGACTGCTGCGAGGGTCAACAACCCCTCTGCTCTGCAACGGGGTTGTTGACTTACAGATAAAATGCACAAATCTGCATGTAATGTTCTTAATGTTACAGCAAATTTGTGCATTTCTTATCGTTTTCCAAGGATAGTCAGTTTGATGTGATGGCTCCTATCTACCCTGTTTCAGTTCGGATATTATATCATTTAACAAGTCTAATGCCTTATCAGTATTGTCGCTCTCTAATAAAGCTTTTAGTGATAACAATACAGTAAGCAGTTCCCATTTTGACATATTCTTACTCACCTCTTATCACATCCTTTCAGGTAATAAATACCCAAAAGGTTTATTTTGCAAATGCACCATGGGTATTAATAAGTATAGAGAATTGAGAAAATAAACATATAAATGTGTGAGAACATCATAACATAGTTTTATAATATAAGCAATTATTTTAACAGCTCCTGGCGGATGGTTTCAAAGTCTGCCGGACCAATTTCTAAAAATGCTTTATGAAATTTCTTTTCTGAATAATCCTCCATTTTAAGCCTTTGGTATTCATCCTTTAATTCCATGATTTCCAGATATCCTATAAAATACCGCAGATAGGCTGCAGGGGCCTGCACTACATAGGAGTAAACATCTGCCCCGAAGTAGCTTTTGAATCCGTTTTCTTCAAAAAAAGCATTTACATCATTTAATGTCCAGCCTTCATAGTTTACACCGAGATCAATACGAGAGCAAAGTGCAAGATTAATCAGGGTATCCGATTGATAAAGCCTACACAGGGAAGCTTTGTCACCATAATCCAGATAAGAAAAGGAATCCATTTCTACATAGGTGGCCCATCCCTCCACATAGCCGGGATAATCAAGCATTTGCCGCAGGGCAGAGGGAGAGGTGCTGTTATAATATACCGTTTGGTAGAGATGTCCCGGAAAGCCTTCATGGGCAAGAGTGGTAAACAAATTGCCATTTTCTGTATTTGTGTAAATTGGGTTAATGTAAATGGTGTTGTTCTCATAATCATCAATGGCTGGAATCATATAAAAAGCAGGGCTGCTGCATTGCTGCAGGCTTTTAGGTACTGTTTTTATCTCGTAGGTAGGATTTTTGGGAAGTGCAGGATAATTTTTTCTGCACATAAGCGAAAGAGCGTCTAATATTGCTTCTGGAGACTGAAAATAGCTTTCCAGAGTGTGGTCGCAATAGTAAAGGTAGCTTTCAGGATCTGTGACAGCAATCTTAAGAACTTCTTCCGTAGTCTGTCTTAGGGTCTGTTCAGTATTTGCAATTAATTCCAAAACCGACTTTGCAGAACCTGTATTTTGGGCAACCAGCAGACTGTAGTATTCCTTTCCATTTGGAAGGGAAGCAAGACCATATGCTGTATTGATTTCCGGAATATAGGCAAGGTTACGTGAGGAGGATTCAGAGAGATTATTTTCGGTTTGTGAATTGTCCGTATT
>JAIDHZ010000323.1 GCA_029052995.1 Lachnospiraceae bacterium
GGACAGAGAAATATTAAATAAATATGACAATCAGTACATAGAGAAGCAAAAATCATTGATAAATTACCTAATTTCTTTTGATGAAAATAAGATTAAGGAATTAATGGATTTTTATTCAAAACAAATAAGTAAAATGGAAGAGGAATTTATGGAGGAAGTGTAAAATGGAAAAGTTGTCACTTAAAACTGTATTAGTAATAAATCCTTCTACAGAAGGTTAAAGTGACAACTTTTCCATTTAGAATAAAACAATAGCCTTTTGCGGTAGCAAAAGCAGCCTTTAGCATGTCAAGAAAGATTGGAGAGAATTACATGGAAAGAAAATACCGATTAAAACAGGAGCAACTGTTAAACAATCACATATTGAATCAAGAAATCTTAGTGCACTGCATAGCAAGGTTAAACACAAAAATTGATAAAGCATATAAGAAATGTAGAATAATCAAAGTGTCTTATGAACGCAACATTAAAAGCGGATGTTCTAATCTTGCTTTACAGGATAAAAAAGATTATGAAGCATGGCAACACAAATATAATTGTCTGATAGAACAGAGAAAACCGCTATTAGATACCCTGATGCAAGGTTATCATTTATCATTTGAGAATACAAAGGGATTGATTGGACAGGCAGATGAAGAGAATTTTCCTACATATAAAACTGTAGATACGGTTATTCAGATGATTACAGGCAATTATTTCATGCTTGAATGAGGGTTACTTAGATATGCCCTGAAGGGGCTGTCTTTGCTACCGCAAAGAACAGTTGAAAAAATATTATAAAGGAGATGATTAAAATGGGTAGACCCAAAAAAGAAATAATACCAGTTAAAAAATGCTTACATTGTGGCAAAGAATTGGGTGATAAAAACTTTTATAAATCGAATGGGAGTATTTATACAGGAAATAATAATTTTCTTCCAGTATGCAAAGAATGTATGAAAATATTGTGCGAACAATACAGAATCAAATACACAAATCAATTCTCTGTTTTAGGAACTGAACCAAAGGAACACGAAATGGAGAAGTTGGCAGTTAAAAGGGTGTGTATGGCATTTGATATTTACTATAGTGATAGTCTTTTTGAAGCAGCATTAAAGCAGATAGAGAAATTTCCAAATCTTGACTTTCTTTCTGCATATATGAGAATAGTTAATCTTAAACAGAATCGCAAGAAAAGCTATGATAATACGGTTCTTGAAGAAGATTTATCACAGGAATTAATTAAATCTGCTGTGGTAAGTAAGGTTAAAGAGAAATTTGATGATGGTGGATTGTATCAGGATATTTACGATTTATGCTTGCAATTGATGCAAGCACTAAGAAAGAATTGCAATTTTGATATTAAAAAGAATGATTATGGCACTAATGATTGAATTTAAGGAGGAAACACCTATGAATACATGTAAAACACGAACAGAGATTCGGGATGGAAAGAGCGTAAAAGTAATTGAACCAAGCAAGAAAAATAGCAATCAAAATAATAGCGATACCCCAAACAGCAGATATTTAGCAGATTATCCAGATGTTTTGACACCCACAGAATGCATGAATATTCTTTCTATTGGTAGAAACGCTATTTATACTCTACTACAAAATGATATTTTAAAATCTGTAAAAATCGGCAAACAATACAGAATACCAAAATCCAGCCTAGAAAATTATCTAAAGTTATGCTATAGTGACAAATGTATTGATAATTCTGTTTCGGTTTAGAAAGGAGCAGACAATGAAAGAATGTAAATCAGGCAGAATTATTATAAAAAAGCGTAGGGGCACGGACTACTTTTTCCTACGTTTAAATCTTGTGGATTCTGAATCTGATAATAATAAGAAGTATTCCACAAAAGATATAGCCACTAATCTTACAGTTTCCAAACGTAACCAGTCAAAAGCTAATGCAATGCTTGAAGATGCTATTATGGAGTACAGTGCCGATGCAGAGCGTATGTACTATCACAATTACTTGAAACGATGGCTTGAAGCAAAATGCCCTTCCTTAGAGCTTACAACTTATGAGGGGTATGAATATCGGCTTAGAATCGTAATTAATTATTTTTCAGAACATAAAGTATTGCTGACTGAATTAAAGCCTGAACATATAAGGGATTTTTATAATCATCTTCTAACTGTAGAACACGGAACAGGAAAACGCTATTCCATTGGATATTCAAATAGGAGTATCAAAGATATAGCCATATTGGTAAGGGCTTCACTGGAAGATGCCGTCACACTTAAATATATTGCTGACAGTCCTGCTGCAAAAATCAAGACACCGCACAGGAATACAGATGTTCAGACAAAAGCCTATATCGGTTCGGATGATGTGAATATCTTTTTAGATGCCATATCAGGGCATAGGCTGGAAGTGGCATTTTTGATGGCATTGTATTATGGATTGCGAAGAGAAGAGATTCTTGGTCTGAAATGGAGTGCTATACATGAAGATGGGAAATTATACATTGAACATACTGTATCAAGGGTAAAATCCACGATTGCAAAAGACAGGACAAAGACAGATGCAAGCCAACGAAACTATCCTATCCCTGATAAGATTCGTGACGAACTAAGTAAAATTCGTGACAGGCAATCAGAAAATCGAAAAATATTTGGAAATAAATACATAGATTCTGATTATATCTTTACATGGGAAGATGGTCATTACTACAGTCCAGACTATCTGACAAAATCATTTAAGAAGGTTGTACGTAATGATAATAGGCTTGATGATAGTTTGACATTGCACAGTCTTAGGGCATCTTGCGTAAGCATTTTAATCCATAACGGTATTGATATTAAGGATGTACAGACGTGGGTGGGTCATAAAGATGTACAGACAACATTAAATATTTATGCACGAACAAACGAAAAGCAACAAAATAAGGTGGCTGATAAGATGGCAGACACACTATTTTCAAGCTGATAGCCATAAATTCGTGACAAGATTCGTGACAAAATGATGTTCATGCAAAAAAGAAACGGCTTAAACGTCATGAAAACCAAGTGTTTAAGCCATTGGTTTTAATCTGGCTGACAAGATTTGAACTTGCGACCTCTACATCCCTAATGTAGCGCTCTACCAAGCTGAGCCACAGCCAGATGGATTCGTACAGCCCATATGTAATAGGTATTGTACCAACACTGCTATATAGTTTATTCCATGTATGCAGACTTGTCAATATTAAATTGAAATAAAATTAGCAAAAAATGCCGGATAATCAGAAACAGGCTTGTTTATGATATGAAATTGTTGTAAAATATAACAAGTATGTGTAATGGGGCTGCCCCGGCAGCCCTATGTTTAAAATATAGCACAGGAAAAGAGGATAAATATATGGCACAGCTTTGGGGCGGTAGATTTACAAAGGAAACTGATAAGTTAGTATATAATTTTAATGCATCGATTTCCTTTGACCGGAAGTTTTATAAAGAGGATATAGAGGGCAGCATGGCACATGTGAAAATGTTAGCCGCAACAGGTGTTTTGACTGATGATGAGAAGAAGCAGATTTTAGAGGGATTAGAATCAATACTTGCAGATGTGGAAAGCGGTAAATTAGAAATTACTTCTGAATATGAAGATATCCATAGTTTTGTTGAGGCTAATCTGATCCGACGGATTGGAGATGCCGGAAAGAAGCTGCATACAGGACGTTCAAGAAATGATCAGGTGGCGTTGGATATGAAGCTTTATGTGAGAAGGGAGATTGTTGAGCTCAAAGAGCTGGTGCTCAAATTTATCAGTGTATTACATGGTCTTATGAAGGAGCATATTGATACAGTTATGCCGGGCTTTACCCATTTGCAAAAAGCACAGCCTATTACACTGGCACATCATTTTGGGGCCTATATGGAAATGTTTAAGCGGGATTATGGAAGGCTTTGTGATATTTATGAGCGTATGAACTATTGTCCTTTAGGTTCCGGTGCCCTGGCGGGAACTACCTATCCATTAGACAGGGATATGACAGCTGATCTGCTAAGGTTTAAGGGACCAACATTAAACAGCATGGATTCTGTATCAGACAGGGATTATGTGATTGAGCTTCTTAGCGCTCTGTCAACCATGATGATGCATTTAAGTCGTTTTTCAGAGGAAATCATAATCTGGAATTCCAATGAATACCATTTTGTGGAATTAGATGATGCTTACAGTACGGGGAGCTCCATTATGCCACAGAAGAAAAATCCTGACATAGCGGAGCTTGTAAGAGGAAAGACAGGACGTGTGTACGGTGCCCTGATGCAAATACTGACTATTATGAAAGGTATTCCGCTGGCATATAATAAAGACATGCAGGAGGATAAAGAACTGACATTTGATGCCATTGATACCGTAAAGGGATGTATGGCATTATTTACAGGGATGATAGAAACTATGAAAATCAATAAGCCTGCTATGGAACAAAGTGCCAAAAATGGGTTTACCAATGCAACGGATGCAGCAGATTATCTTGTGAATCATGGTGTTCCATTCCGTGACGCTCATGGAATTGTAGGTCGGCTTGTTCTTTATTGTATTGAAAAAAATATTTCTTTAGATGATATGTCCCTTGAGGAATATAAGACAATTTCACCTGTATTTGAAGAGGATATTTATGAGGCAATCAGCTTAAAGACATGCGTGGAAAAGCGTACTACTATTGGAGCGCCGGGACATGAAGCAATGGAGAAGGTAATATTGACTAATGAAAGCTGGCTGTCTTTAGAATTAGAAAAGGGGGATGGACATGAATAATACTGACAAGGCAAAATATGATGCAGCAAAGAGAATGTTAAAAGGAAAAATAGATATTGAAGAGGTTGCAATGATGATGGATATGACTGTGGAGGAACTTAAACCCATAAAAGATGAGGTTGAACAGGAATTCCATAAGGTGTATGGTAATATGAATATTTATGACATGGAATCCGGTCAGGTGCTATATGATGATTTTAATGCAACCAACGAGAATGAGAATGCCGATATCAATATGAGTGAAGAGGCATAGCAAAGCGTGCATTGGCACAAAAGGGTACAGTATGAAAAAGAATTATGATGTTATAATTGTGGGAAATGGAGCTGCAGGTTTGTTTGCCGCCTTAAATCTTCCAAGAGACAAACAGATTGCAGTAATTACGAAAGCAGGGTTAGAGGAGAGCGATTCTTTTCTTGCCCAAGGTGGAATTTGTGTATTAAAAAACGAAGATGATTATGCACCTTATTATGAGGATACGATGCGGGCAGGGCATTATGAGAATAATCCCCGGTCTGTAGATATTATGATAAGGTCTTCTCAGATGATTATTAAAGAGCTTGTGGATGCAGGTGTGGATTTTGAACGGGATAATGGTGAATTTTGTTTTACCAGGGAAGGCGCCCATTCTGCGTGCCGTATTCTCTATCACGAGGATTTGACTGGGAAGGAGATTACATCAAAGCTGCTTGCCAGGGTAAAAACTTTTATGAACGTAGACATTTATGATCATACAATTATGGTAGATTTATTAGAGGAGAATAATACATGTTACGGCATAGTGGTGGAACTTAATGACGGCACGGTTATGCCGGTTTATGCTGATTATACATTATGGGCATGTGGCGGTATTGGAGGATTGTATGAACACTCTACAAATTTCAGGCATTTGACAGGGGATGCCTTGGCAATTTCTATCAGGCATAATGTGGAATTGGAAAATATAGATTATGTACAGATTCATCCAACTACGCTTTATTCAAAAAAGCCGGGACGAAGATTTCTGATTTCCGAATCCGTGAGGGGAGAGGGTGCAATATTGTACGATAAAAACCATGAGAGATTTGTGGATGAACTGCTTCCACGGGATATACTGACGGAACGGATTTACGAAAGAATGCAGAAAGACGGAACAAAATATGTGCAGTTATCTTTAGAAAAAATGGCGCCTGAAGATATAGTTAAGCGTTTTCCTAACATTTACAAACACTGTTTACAAGAGGGTTATGACCTGACAAAACAGAGTATTCCGGTAGTGCCGGCACAACATTATTTTATGGGTGGTGTAAAGGTGGATTCTGATGGGAAAACATCCATGAACCGTCTTTATGCAGCTGGGGAAACGGCCTGTAACGGTGTACACGGAAAAAACCGCCTGGCAAGCAATTCTTTATTGGAAAGCCTTGTATGGGCAAAGAGGGCTGCAATTAAGATTGCTGAGGAATACAGCAAAATTGATGTTAATTGGTGCCGCAGTCATTTTGAGAGATTGGAAAACGGCAGTAATGTTTTGTTTGAAAATTACAGGGGACGCGAAAAGTCATATCGTGAAAGCGTAATGGCAAGGATTGAAAGTGATAAAAAGAAGCGGGAGGCAGAAAACAAATGAGAGAATTGATGAATCTAAATACAGATAATCTGATTTTACAGGCACTTGCCGAGGATATTACAAGTGAGGATATTACCACCAATTCAGTTATGCCGAAATATCAGTTAGGAGAAGTTTCACTGATTTGTAAGCAGGACGGAGTAATAGCGGGTTTATCTGTTTTTTGCAGGGTATTTGAGCTGTTAGATGCGGATGTTAAATTTGACCTTAAGGCAAAAGATGGTGATGAAGTTAAGAATGGACAGCTTATCGGGACAGTAACGGGAGATATACGAGTGTTATTGGAAGGTGAGCGCACTGCTCTTAATTATCTTCAGAGAATGAGCGGAATTGCGACTTATACTCATTCTATTGCAGTATTATTTGAGGGAAGCAAGACCAAGCTTCTTGATACGAGAAAAACTACACCCAATATGCGTGTGTTTGAGAAATATGCAGTCAAAACAGGAGGTGGATATAATCACCGGTATAACCTGTCTGATGGAATTTTGCTTAAGGACAATCATATTGGTGCGGCAGGAGGTGTCGCAGAGGCGGTACGGATGGCAAAAGAGTATGCTCCGTTTGTCCGCAAAATTGAAGTGGAAGTTGAAAATCTTAATATGGTAAAGGAGGCAGTGGATGCAGGTGCAGATATCATTATGCTTGATAACATGGATATAGAAACCATGAAAAAGGCTGTTGAATACATTGATGGCAGAGCCGAAACGGAATGCTCCGGAAATGTGACAAAAGAAAATGTTAAAGAGCTTACAGACATTGGAGTTGATTATATCTCCTGCGGGGCATTGACCCATTCGGCACCAATTCTCGATTTTTCACTTAAGGGATTGCATAGAATTTAGAAAAATAAAGAATGCATAAAGCGGGCTGATATCTTTTGTAAAAATATATCAGCCCGTTGAAAGGCTTGCTTTACCGGTGTCGATTGCGGCTATAAAATGTTCCCAGGCATCCTCGCCATCAAACCAAATCATTTTTGAACCATTTTTAATTACTATGTCAGCGCCATCTTTTCCGATGGAGATGTATTTATCTTCGTTAATCACTAAATCTGTGCCATTGTCGTTTGCTATTTCCTGTCTCGACATATTTTCACCTTCCTTTTATGTTTGTATTGAAGCAGGGGGAAAATGAAAGCATTAACCGCTGTTTTGATGCCCATCTACTATATTATATTCTATTATAG
>JAIDHZ010000324.1 GCA_029052995.1 Lachnospiraceae bacterium
CTTATCAACAGAACGCAAATTATTATTATGAGTATTGTTTTCATTTTTCCTTTTTCTCCTTTCCCGCTGCCCACTACACAGCTTGTTTCTTCTCTTCTGTCCCACCATTTATAGGCTTTTTGTTTTTCTAATATAACTTATTGAAATCCTTAGTTTTCTCCTTTATAATCCTTTGTACAGGTGTTCCCAGCACCGAGTACATATGAAAGGAGAAAATAGGAATGTTCATACAAAATGATATACAAAAAATCATTTCTCAAAATTGCGATACCGAATTTGTTACTCCTGAACAGTTAGAAATCATTCTCACTCAGGCCTTTGAAACAATTCTTACTAGTCGTGATTTCTCTCGCCTTTTCAGAAAAGAACTAAAAGAGGCTCAAAGATAGTATTATTTGGCTCTGCCTTTCTGGTGGAGCCATTTTACTTAATTGCTATATTTGAAATTTTTTCTTTCACTTTTTCCCTTACATGGTCCTCCCATTGCCTGCAATATGGGTACTTCCATCCCATTTTCCCAAATAAATCTAACAGTATATCCACATCTTTCAATGTCTTGGCATTTTGAATAATTGAATTTGTGATGGCATTTAAAAAATCATTTATGCTCTTATCTAAGTCATTTATGCTTTCTTCCCACTGCTTGGTCAGTACTCCTTCTGTTCCATCTTTTATGATGTTGTCCTCAATCTTTTCGATTGTTTTATCTGATTTTTCTAAATCAAACATTTCTGCTGCCTCCTTTCTTTCCCGCTGCCCACTACACAGCCTTTTTACTTTCATGTCTTTTCCTTCCATTGACATACAACATTCTTGACTATTTTGTTTATTACTTCTATAATCCTTTGTACAGGTGTTCCCAGCACCGAGTACAAATGAAAGGAGAAATAACATGTATGACGAAATTTCTATTGAACAGCGTGCACATGATTTAGCTGTTCAGGCAACCATTTTAAATTACCAGTTAAAAGGTCAGTCTATTGATTCTGCTAATGCTTCAGATTTTGTATTTGAGTACCGAAGTCTTTTATCCCACTTTCTTGGTCCCGTCGAAGAAGGAGCAAGTGACTTAAGATAATTTAGTCTTCTGTAATATTTCCTCAATTTTATTATTTATATAATTGGGAAATATGTCTTGAATCATCTTGAGTTCAAAAATGGTCAGTCCTTCTTTTATGCACATGTCTAAGAAGGACTTTGACATGTTTTTTGCTTTTTCTCTTGCTTTTTCATAGTTTTCGTGTTTTGCTCTTGCTATTTCTTTTGAATCGTTTTCCACTGTTCCCGCCGCCTCCTTTCTTTCCCGCCACCCTAAATCACATATTTCTATGTTCAACTATTTTGAACTTTTATACTAAAAAAATAAGATGCAATTTCATTTTCTGGTATATCTAACATACTACATATTTGGGTAATCTCTGATTGTTTAAATTGCCTTTTTCCATTTAGTTTCAATGATATACTTCTTGTTGACAGTCCAAGGTTCTCTGCAAATTTAACTTGACTTCCATATTTTTCTGCAATTTTACCATGTAGCTTATCATAATTGTATGGCAATGTTTAACCTCCTTTCAAGTTCAATTATTTTGAACTAACTGCATGATAGCATTTTTATATTTTCTTGTCAATACTTTTGTTCAAAAAAATTGAACTTTAGTTTCATCTTGAACTTTTGTATATTATATGCTATTCTTTATACATGTGATTGGAGGTGAATTTTTTTGGCTAAAGAAAACACATGTACTCGATTAAAAAAAATTATGAACGAGCGTAATTTAAAACAAATTGATATTTTAGAAAGGGCTCAACCATACTGTGAACAATATAATATTAAATTAAGTAAAAGTGATTTAAGCCAATATGTGTCAGGAAAAGTAGAACCCGGTCAACATAAATTATCTATTTTAGGTTTAGCTCTTAATGTAAGCGAAGCATGGCTTATGGGCTATGATGTTCCTATGGAGCGAATGGAGATTGAAGTGAACAATTCTGATACTAAATCCCTTCGCAAACGGTTATTACAGTACCAAAACTTATTTGCAGAATATGTATTAAATAATGACGATACATCTTTTATCCAAAAATACCTAAATTTAAACAATATCGGCAAGCAAAAACTAAATGAACGTGCCGACGAACTTATTAACCTAGGGTATACCAAAGAAAAAGATGGATCATTGAAAAGCGGATAGATAATGTTATTTATGTATTATTTTAATATATAAGGAAAATTGAAAGAAGAATATTGCCTTCCATTTCTGCATATGCTATAATGCCAATAGGCAAAAATGATGTGACTATTCATTTCAACCAAAAAGGCGAACCCCTGAAAGTATTGCAGTACAATCAGGGGTTCTCCTTCTTTTATACGGAGAAGTAAACCGTTTGGGCTAGGTCACCGACTATCCCCTCCATCTAACCACTTGCATATGTAGTAGGCTGCTACACTTGCCAATACGGAGAGAAAAAACGATGTGACTATATTCATTCCAACACCCCCTTCCTGTTACCAGTATCGGGGCGGCAACGACAGCATTATATCATATTATTTGATATTATTCTACACTGCAAAAAAGGGCTTCATGAAATAATAAGAAAAAGACGGTCAGTGTTTGCAAATACTGACCGTCACATGGCACAAAACTATTTACTTGGTGTCAGCTTAATCGTACAGCCTGATACAGTTAGTGTATTCCCTTCCTCAAATGTGGCATTTTTAAACATAGTTATTCCCATATCACTGCTTGCATCCGTTGTCAATATCTCATTTAATCCACCATCAAACATATTATCACTATTAACATTCCCCTGTCCTGCAGTACATGTTATGTCATATGTCCCCACCTCAAAATCTGTACCGGCTACGAAATTACCGCTTGATAATTCTATTTCCTTTCCTGATGGAGTCCGGGCTGTCAACGAGCCTGTGTCTGCTGCTTCTGTTGTTAATTTTACAACAACAGTTGAGCTTAACGAAAGCACATCGCCTGATGAAAATTTTGCATTGCTGAATGAATCAATGGAATATCCATCACTTGTATCAAGCGACATGATTTCATTTAATCCCCCGCTAAACATATTAGTGCTGGTTACATTGCCAGAACCTGATATGCACTTTAAATTATATGTGCCTTCGGGTATATCTACACCTGCCGTATAGTGTCCCGCTGCCAGTTCCACCTCATATGACTCTAACGCTTTTGTTTCTGTTGCAGCTTCCGTTGTTGCTGTTTCTGTCACATCCCCTGCCGTTGTAACATTTCTCTCTGTTGTTGCAACTCCTGCATTTGTTTCTGTCGTTCCTCCATCACTGTCCGCTGATTTTACTGCCATTACAATCAGCCACCAAATCAGCCCAATAATTGTAAAAATAACCTTTTTTCCTGTTGTCATTTCCTTTTTTGTTGCCCACATAAAGATAATTCCTATAGGTGGGAGGAATACCAACAATACCCACATGAACCATGTTTTTTGATAAAATTTTTCTTTTGCCATAATATTATTTCTCCTTTAAAATGTTTATTCGATTAATTATACCGCATTTCGACAGAACATAAAAAACTATCTTGTGAAAGGCATGTATTTTCTTTTGAAAGTTAAATTTTACGCTATTAATCCTATATTTGATAATTTCAACCTTGAAATATGGCATTTCATCAAATCAAACAAGTTTGCATAAACATTACATACATCCGACAAAATCAGGAAAAGTTACAATGTTATTTTTCTTGACACACGTATTAATACGTGTTATCATAACTATATCGAAAGGAGCAGATGAATGAAAGTAAGTGAATTGATAAAAATATTAAAGAAAAACGGATGTTACATTTCCCGACATGGCTCCAATCACGATATTTGGCATAGTGATATTACCGGAAAAGATTTTCCGGTTCCAAGACACTCTGCAAAAGAAATAGCATCAGGAACATTAAACAACATTTTAAAGGATGCCGGAGCTAAATAGCCCAGCATCCCGAAAGGAGGTTTTTATGAGTAAATATTCTTTTCCGGCGGTTTTTACACCAGAAGAAAATGGTGGCTATTCTGTAAATTTTCCAGACCTGGAAAGCTGCTATACATGCGGGGATGACATGACAGATGCCATTATGATGGCAGAGGATGTACTTTCTCTGACTCTCTATAATTACGAAATATCCGAAAGAACAATACCCGCCCCCTCCTCTCCGGCAGACATCTCCCTTTCGGAAGGAGAACTCATTAATTACATTGCCTGCAGCACATTGGAATACCGTAAACGTTTTTCAAATGCTGCTGTCAAAAAAACTTTAACAATACCTGAATGGATGAATGATGAAGCCTTAAGGGCAGGCATCAACTTTTCACAGGTGTTGCAGGATGCTTTAAAGCAGCAACTCCATATCGGATAAAAAATACAACAGTTAAGCGGAGGTGTGCCACTCCGCTATTTTTTCTTAAATTAGAAATGGAGGTGGTAATATGCAAAATGACCTTTATGCCCTATATCTTAGAAAAAGCCGTAAGGACATGGAATCAGAACGCCTCGGCATTGATACATTAGAGCGGCATGAATCTATGCTCAATGCCTTCGCAAAGGCAAACAATATCAAAATTGGGAAAATATACAGGGAGGTCGTTTCCGGGGATTCCATTGCCGCACGTCCGCAGATGCAGCAGCTTCTTTCTGACGTTGAAAACGGTTTATGGGCAGGTGTCCTTGTCGTTGAAGTAGAACGTCTTGCCCGTGGTGACACCATAGATCAGGGTATCATTGCCCAAACGTTCAAGTATTCCGATACAAAGATTTTAACTCCCTATAAAACATATGATCCGAATGACGAATTTGATGAAGAGTTTTTTGAATATGGTCTTTTCCAGTCACGCCGGGAATACAAAGCCATTACCCGCCGTCAGCAGAGAGGTATCAATAAATCTGTTGAGGACGGTAAGTGGCCGTACAATAAAGCTCCCTACGGGTACGAACGCTATAAGCTGTCCAACCAGAAAGGTTTCAGTTTGAAAATCATTCCCGAAGAGGCAAAGATTGTTAAATACATTTTTAACACTTATGCTAACGAAAACGTTGGATATGGCAGAATTGCAGAACAGTTAAACGAAATGAAGATACCGGGACCTGTTGACACATGGCACTACAGTACAATAAAAGATATACTGGTTAACCCTGCATACATTGGCAAAGTAAAGCGTGGGCGGCGTGCCTGTGTCAAAAAGGTCATCAACGGCGAAGTGGTTACCTCTCGTCCACGCAGTTCCAGTTACAAATTATGCGACGGTCTTCATGAAGCAATTATCGATGAATCACTGTTTAACACGGTGAAAGAGAAATTTTCCCATCATCCAAGTAAACCGGTAGCAGGTGCACTGGAAATAAAGAACCCACTCTCAGGCTTAGTATACTGCCAAAAATGCGGTCATAAGATGATACGCAGACCACAAGACAGATGCCGTACATTAATTATCTGTCCTGTTAAAGGATGTGACAACATTTCCTCCTATGAATCCGAAATGGAAAAATACGTACTTAAATATCTGGCTGACTACCTGGAAGAAATCAAACTCGAAGAACAGACTCATACTCCAAACACTGCCGCTCTTGATATATTGCAGAATTCGCTAAATTCATTCAATAAAGAGCTGATTACTTTAAATGAGCAGTTGGATAATGCTTACAACCTTGTGGAACGTGGTGTATATACTCCCGAAGTATTTCTTAAGCGAAGTGAAAGCATTAATAATATGATTAAGGACACCACAGATAAGAAAAACGATATTGAAAAAAGAATTGACAGGGAAAACAAGAAACTTAATAAGCGAAATATTCTGATTCCTAAAATCGAAAACGCTTTAGATGTATATGATTCTGTAGATATACCAGAGCGAAATGCTCTGCTGACTGGGATTATTGAACGAATTGACTATATAAAAACGGAACACTCTAAACGAAATGGACCTTATGACAACTTTCAAATGACTATACACCCACGTATTCCCTTATAATTTTTTACTTACATCTTCATGGTACTGGGGAACTGGGACACGAAGAGTTAGTTTCCACCATCATCTGTCAGCTGACTAAAAATTTAACCATGGACGAAATTGAGAATTCCGGATTTTACCAGTATTATGTGGATCATACTATAGGTATTTTTCCTCAAAATGCCGCAGGAGTTCCATTCAGCACAGGAACCCTTCAGTCTACCGGGGATCCAATTGCCGATATTCATGAAGACCTTGCAGCTGAGCAGAAAGCAAGGCTGACCTATGACAATATCCTCCGCCTTTGCAAGGATGAGCCGGATGTATATGATGCCATTAAGTTTTTAAGAGCACGTGAATTGGTGCATTACCAACGTTTCGGTGAGAGTCTCCGCATCATACAGGACAGCCTGGATGCTAAGAATTTCTATGCCTTTAACCCGGCTTTTGACAAAAAAGCAACCTGCTTATAAAAAATATTAATACTATAACAGACTGATATTTTAAGTGCATCCTTTATTTGAGGGCGAATGACAATATCTCATATTCCCTGCTGTGGCATTTTTTTAAACAGTGAATATATTACTTTAAAAAGTGTTTGGAGTTTCTTATGTCAATTTCTAAACTTATAAAACGGTCACTTGTCAGTGTGATGGCCTTTGCCATGGTTTTATCTACCTGTGTTGCCTGCGGCAGCGATAAAAATAATCTCACTAAAGTTACCCTTAACGAGGTTGCCCATTCTATTTTCTATGCACCTCAATATGTTGCAATTGAAAATGGATATTTTGAAGAAGAAGGTATAGAACTGGAACTTGTAAATGGATTTGGCGCAGACAAAACGATGACTGCACTAATCTCCGGCGAAGCAGATATCGGATTTATGGGAGCTGAAGCTTCTGTGTATCTATATAGTGAAGGTGCATCTAACTATGCAGTCAATTTCGCACAGCTTACTCAGAGAGCCGGAAATTTCCTGGTTGCCCGTGAAAAAACAGAAGACTTCAGCTGGGATATGTTAAAGGGTAAAGAGGTTCTTGGAGGCAGGAAAGGCGGCATGCCCGAAATGGTATTTGAATATGTGTTAAAGAAAAACGGTCTTGATCCTACAACAGATTTGTCTATTGACCAAAGTATTGATTTCGGCAGTACGGCTGCAGCATTTTCCGGCGGCCAGGGCGATTTAACCGTAGAATTTGAGCCGTCTGCTACCGCATTAGAACAGGCAGGCGAGGGCTATGTGGTTGCCTCTTTAGGCGTAGAGTCTGGTTATGTTCCCTACACATCATACAGTACCACAAGAGATTATTTGGAAGAAAACCCCGAAACCATTGAGGGATTTACAAAAGCACTCCAAAAAGGTATGGAATATGTAAACACCCATACACCCGCTGAAATTGCCAAGGTAATTGAGCCTCAATTTGAAGAGACAGACATTGAAGTTATTGAAAAAATTGTAACGAGATATTATGAGCAGGATACCTGGAAAGATAATCTCATTTTCGAAGAAAGCAGCTTTGACCTTCTTCAAAATATTCTGTTAGATGCCGGTGAGCTGACAAGTACAGTTC
>JAIDHZ010000325.1 GCA_029052995.1 Lachnospiraceae bacterium
ATATTACGCTATGTTTGAATTACAATATTTCATATAAGAATCATTTAAAACCCATCTATTCAGAGGAAAATCGATATTTTGTTCCAAAGAAAATAAGAACGGCAAGAAAAGCAGTTGCAGTGGCGAATATGCCATCTAAAATTCAGTCTGTTGCAGATTATTATCGATATCTGGAATCGTGCCAATATGTGAATATTAATGCAGAGAATGTAAAACAAATGGTTACGTGGCTGTTTGATTATATGCACGAGAATTTTGAAGCGATGAATTATATGAACGGGAATGACGAGGGTTATAATGGGATTCGTATTAACTTGTATATGAAAACGGCTGAAGTTTTGCAACGACAAGGATTTTATGATCAGGCAATTGAATTATATGATGAAATATTGTATTTGAAAAAACAGGAAAGTGAGACGGGAATAGCTGAATTAGAAGCAATACAGGGGAAAGCTTTTTGTTACTATCGAATGAGAGCATATGAACAGGCAGAAGTGACATTGGAAGCACTGATTAGTAAGGTGAAGCCATTGGATAATTTAACATGGTGTTATAAAATATATAATGATTTGGGAGTTTGCTATTTAAATCAAGGTCAGATAGGGAAAGCAAGAGATATATGGGAAAAATGTGCTTCAGGATTAAAAGAAATCGGGGAATATAATCAGTATAGGCATTGTCGGATACTATATAATATAATGATGGCTTGTTTAGCTGATAATGTTTCAATTAAAAAGTATGAGCAGGAATGGACTATGCTGGGAGAAGACATTACACGGAATATTGGAGAAGATGGACTGGTGTATTTGGATTATATGCTGATGAGCAGCTGGATACTTTTACAAAAGGGAAAACTGGAATCAGCCAAGCAATATATTGTTAGGGTACGTCAAATTGGAGATGTTATATTACCGGAAAATGACGAAAAGAAAATAATAACAGATTATATATTAGCGATAATTATGTTACAGCAAGGATCGGACAGGGAATATATGTATTTCTTGCAAAGATGCAGGAATTCTTTGAAAAGCCATAATGAGTTGTTATTGGAGTATCAGGATTTGTTGGCATAGTGCCAAAGAGGGGATTCCTTGTGGAACTTCCTGTGTTTTACCGGTTATTTGTAGAGCAGTGAAGTGATGTATATGCCAAGAGTTATATTAATCGGTGCGCAGGATTTTGATAAAATTATTTCAAATACTTATTTTTATGTGGATAAGACGGCATTTATTAAAGAATGGTGGGAGAACAAAAAGGATATTTAAAGAGAAAAGATGAGATTGGGCAAGAGGTTTCTGGTGGGAGAAATAGAAACATTAACAAAAAAAACAATTCTACCGATATAATATAAGTAGGCATCATTTTATAGAGTATAATGCATAATATTGTGTACAAAGGCTTACGGAGGAGGATATATAGCATGAAACAGATAATCAATGGGATGAAGTACTGGGGACAGCTTCTGCTTTTGCCAATCTATTGGTTATCTTTTTTATTTCCCAGGGACAAGCATATCTGGCTGTTTGGTTCCACCTTTGGGCGGCGGTTTGCGGATAATCCCAGATATCTTTATCTGTATGTAAGCCAGCACAGTGACAGGGCTTCTGAACAGGTGAAGGCTAGCAGATCAGATTGGAAAAAGTCGGGACATGCCTTTACGGAGGATGAGAATTGTAAAAGAATTCGTCCGATATGGATTAGTCATGACAAGGGGATAGCTAGATTTTTAAATGAGAATGGTTATGAAGCGTATTATTATCATTCCTTAAAGGGTATCTGGTATGCATTGAGAGGTAAGGTGTATCTGTTCGATAATTATTCGAAGGATATTAATTTCTGGTTAAGTGGTGGGGCGGTGAAGATAAACCTCTGGCACGGCGTCGGAAATAAATGCATTAATTATGATAACAAGCACGATAAGGTAAGGCATCCGAAGAATGGATGGGAGAGATTTAAATATTTTCCAAGATGCCTGTCTGACGAAAAACCAAGTCATTACATATTAACCACATCGCCGATGATGAGTGAGATTTTTGCAAGGGCATTTCAGGTGCCGGAAAGCCATGTGATAGAAACAGGTTATCCAAGAAATGATATCCTTTTTAAAGAGTGTAATTTGCAAAATCTGTATCAAAAGGAAGAAGAGATTTTGATGCAACATATAGAAGAATGGAAAGTTCAGAGAAAGACTATTCTTGGTTACCTCCCCACGTTTCGTCCATCTGAGGTAAAATTTTTTGAAGTTTGTGATTTAGCAAAGTTTAATTCGTATTTAAAGACAAACAACATGGTGCTGGTGTGTAAGCTGCATCCGAAGTCTGTCTGCAAGGAAGCATTTGAAAAAATAGAGTATTCCCATATATATAATGTTCCAGCTGAAGTTGATGTGAATTGTTTTCTTGGCAAACTGGATTTACTGATAGCAGATTACTCATCGGTATATAGTGATTATATGCTGCTTGACAGACCGGTGGTGGCATTTCACTATGATTATGAAGAGTATTCCATGGATACAAGGGATGCCTATTTTGACTTTGAGGAATATATGCCTGAGGTAAGAGCCTGTAATCAGGCAGAGTTAGAGGCAAGCATTCAGAAGGTTTTGCAGCGGGATGAAGCCGCAGAGAAGAGGAAAGCGTTCCGGGGAAGGCTTTATAAGGATGTGGATTACAGTTCGGCAAAAAGGTTTTTAAGCAGAATGGTTAGTTTATATGGCTAGGAGTATTTGATAAAAGCAAAAATAGATTAATAATGAGGAAAGGAATAAGTACAATCGTATTTTAGAATTATGAAGAATAAAGATGTGAAACTATTTACTGTTGGTCCGGCGCAGATGTATCAGCATACAATTGATGTTAGAAATCAAATTGTTCCATATTTTAGGACACCTGAATTTTCAGAATTGATGTTAGATAATAGAAGACTTTTGTTAAAAGCAGTGCATGCGGCGGAGGATTCGGAAGTAATGTTTTTGACTGCATCTGGAAGTGGTGCAATGGAAGCAACAGTAATGAATTGTTTTGATGAAAAGGATAAGCTTTTGGTCATTTCAGGAGGGACTTTTGGAGAGCGGTTTGAGCAGATTTGTGAGATTCACGGAATTCCCTTTGAGGCAATGAAATTAGGGCATGATGAGCAGCTCACGGCGAATCATTTTATAAAATATGATAATCAGGGCTTTACTGGTCTATTAGTTAATTTACATGAAACATATACAGGTCAGTTGTACGATATTAATATTATTCATGACTTTTGTGAAAGGAATAGCTTATATTTGATTGTAGATGCTATCAGTACATTCTTGTGTGATGAGTATTATATGAAAAAGTACAACATTGATGCCACGATTATAAGCTCTCAAAAGGGCTTGTGTTTAGCTCCCGGTTTGTCAATCGTTGTCTTAGGAAATAGGATTATAAATCAAAAGGTTTTGAAGAAACAGGTTCAATCATTATATTTTGATTTTAAAGATTATCTTTTAAACATAAAGAGAGGTCAGACCCCTTTTACTCCTTGCGTAGGTGTATTGCTTGAATTGAATGATATGCTGCATTTTATTGACAAGCAAGGTGTAGAGAATAGAATTAAAGAAGTAGAAAATAGAGCAAAGTATTTTAGGGACCAAATTAAACACTTACCAGTACATTTACCGCCTTTTCCGTTATCCAATGCAATAAGCCCGGTGCGGTTTGAAAAAGATATTGCTATGGAGTTTTTTACTTATTTAAAGGACGAGAAAAATATTATGGTGAATCCTGTAGGCGGGGAACTCGGAAAGAGCAGTATTAGAGTAGCGCATATTGGTGATTTGGAATTTGATGATTATGATCTTTTGGTAAAAGAGATAAAATGTTTTTTTGGAATATAAGATTTATATGATTTAGGAAGAATGGATATAGTTAGGTAGTGTTGCAAGGATATAAGCTTGGAGGAAGTCATGGATGTTGTCGAACAAAAAGAACTTATAGAATTTTTACATTCCATTAATCCAATGGCAGAGGGAATATTTATGAATCCCAAAGAAATGATTTTTGAAGAAAATGTAAAAATGAATTGTTTTTATTGTGGAAAATATGGAAATAATTGGAAATGCCCGCCCAATCTTCCGGATATTGATTATCCGGTGATGTTTCAAGAGTATGACGAAGGCTTGTTTGTGTCATATACATCTGAAATAAATGACAAGGTGGAGTATGAAGTCATTCGTTCCGAGTCAAGTATAATGCTTCATAAAATTTTACTTCAGCTTGAAAAGTGGATGTGGAATCATGACAGACCGACAGCTATCTCGTTTGGTGCAGGTGCATGTAAGCTGTGTAAAAACGGGTGTGGGGAAGAACGCTGTAATAATCCGTATATGTCGAGGAGTCCATTAGAAGCTACAGGGGTTAATGTAGTTAAAACAGCTAAGAAATTTGGAATTGAGGTTCATTTTCCGACAGATGATAAATTGATGAGAGTGGGTTTGATTGTTTGGCAGAACCCGGAAAGAGAGGAGTAGTTTATGAAATATATATTTATGGCAGCAGGAAGGGGTACCCGACTTCAACCATTAACCTTAACACATCCTAAATCAATGTATAAGTTAGATGAAAATACTACATTAATTCAAAGGATGGTTGCATTAATAAAGAAATATGATAAGGATGCAGATATTGTTATTGTTACCGGACATATGCATAGAAATATTGAAGAACAGCTAGAGGATGTGACGTGTGTTTATAATCCATTCTATGGTGTTACAAACTCAATAGCCTCACTGTGGTTTGCAAAGGAGCATTTGGACACGGACAATGTGGTTTTGATTGATGGAGATATCGTAATGTCTGAGCAGTTAGTTAGGGAAGTTATGTGCCGACCGGTTGATAAACCGGAGGTTTTTGTTGACAGTACTATTAAAACAGACGGTGATTACAATGTTGAGGTTTCAGGAGATAGAGTTCTTGTTATGAGTAAAGAGCTTAACAGCTATTATGGTGAATATGCAGGGGTAACAAAACTGGATCGCAAGAGTGCAATTCTTATGCGTGATGAAATAGATTGTATGATTGAGGATGGATTCTATGATCAATGGTATGAAAATGCATTAATTCAAATGATTTTTAAAAATAATTTTGAACTGTATTATAAGGATATTTGTAATTATGAATGGACAGAAGTGGATTCGGTCAATGATTTGTTATTGGCAAAGAAAATACATACTCAAGAAATGCGTGATTGCCAAAGCATGATTTAATAGAAATGAATCTGGATTGTAGCTGTTTTAAATGAGGGAATAGATTTGTGAAGGAGATTATGATGTTACCGAAGAAAGCATCCTATAAATTAATTAGTGTAGATATATTTGACACTTTATTATTGCGGGCTGTAGCGAAACCAATCGATTTATTTGAAATTGTGTGGGAAGAGGCAGAAAAACGTGATATTGCTAAGATTAGCATGTATCCAAAAGAGTATATGAAGTTCCGTGTAGAAATGGAGCGGAGAGCCCGCATTGGAAAGCCAAATCGGGAAGTAACTTTAGAAGATATTTATCAGATGTATCCGGATTATATTGCAAATGATACAAATCAATTAAAAGAATTGGAAGTGGAATTCGAAGAGAAATACTGTTATCCGAATTTTGTGGTTCTTGACTGGTTGCAGGAGGTAAAGAAAAAGGGATGTATTCTTGTTCTGGTATCGGATATGTATCTGTGCAGTAAAACAATCAGGGATATTTTGGCAGTGAATGGCATAGAGGTTTCCATGTTTGATGACCTCATTGTTTCCAACGAATACGGATGCAATAAACAAAACGGAGAATTGTTCGATGTATTGTTTGGGAAATATCCGGATATTGAACCGGGAGATATGCTCCATATAGGTGATAACAAGAATGCAGATTATGACCAGCCATTGAAAAGGGGGATGCATGCATTTCATTATAGTGCAATACCTGATAGGTTATACAGCATTTTTGACTATGAAAAAATCAGGCATAATATACCACAGCCGGGAATTTTGTCTTTAAGGAAAATGTGTATGGCAGATTCCTCATATATGGATTATGAAAGGATTGCATATGAGTTGGGTGCTGCAGTAACAGGACCTGTACTTTCATTGTACATTTCATGGGTTTGTAAACGCTTGCAAAAGCTCCATATCACAAGAATATATCCATTGATGAGAGAAGGATATCTGCTTGGAGAATTATTAAAAAAACAAGCGCAGAACATGGGATTTGAGCTGGAGGTTCATCCTATTTATGTGTCCAGAAAAGCCACTTATATTCCGTCAATTGAAAAGGTTAATAGAGAAGAGATTGAGAATATGATTGGTGCAAGAAATCTTACTATTCGAGAGTCTTTTCATTTGATGGGTCTCGATGAAAATACCTTTTTAGAGATTAGGGAGTACTTTGATGTAAGGCATAAAGAAGCACATAAGATAACATATGGAAAGGAAACACTTAAGGAATATATTATTAATCGATTTCTTGAGGAAGAGAATATTAAGCAGATACAAGCTTATATAAAAGAGGAAAGAAGAAAGCTGGTAGCATATTTAAAACAGGAAATTGGTGATATGAATCAAATTGCTACGATTGATATTGGATTTTTCGGGAGAATCCAGATGTGGATTGAGAAGTGTCTGGATATGGAGAATGTACCTCATAAGATGAAACATTTTCTTGCAGTAGGTGTAACAGAAGACAGGCTTTATAATGGTATGGATTTTGAGGGAATGTTTGGTACTTTTGCGGAGAACCGGGATTTAGTTTCAACAATACATAGGACGACGGATGTATTAGAGAAATTAATCTCTGTTACAGAGGGCAGTACCATCGGTTATCAAGAGCAGGATGGAAAAATGGTTCCGGTGCAGGCTGATGGGGTAGATAATGAAGATTTGACAAACATTGCTTTTGAGGGCGCATTTGATTTTCAAAAATATTGGTTACGATTCCGTCAGATGAAACCGGAACTGGCAGATATATGTCTGGCACATAGAAGAGAGACGTTTATGATACTTCATCGTCTTATTGATATGCCTCGCAAAGCGGAGGCAGAGCTATTGGCTGGGTTTGAAGCAGATACTAATTTTGGAACGAATTATAAAAAGGGTATTATTACAGAAGAACATCTTGCACTTGCGAAAGAAAAAGGTGTGGATTTTATTGATAAATGCAATGTGAGTTATACCTATCAGAACAGCAATGTAACATGGCCGAAGGGAACAGTGACATTGATAGACGAATTTTATTATGTCAGAAGAGCGTTGAAAAATGGTTCGGAAAATGAGATTATCAAATCCATGCAGGAGGTCGTGGAACAGGTTCAGTCAGATGGCGTGACAGAGGTTGCTTTATATGGAGCAGGAGAGAATGGAAGGCAGTTTTATTTTCTTTGCCAAATGTACCATATTCGTGTAAAATGTTTTATAGACAGGAAGGAATCCATTTGGGGAACCTTCAAAGAAGGTGTTGAAGTAATGGGGCTGGATGAGGCGATGAGAAAGGGAAATGATACTTATATTGTGACATCGTTGTTTTCCATTAGCGAGATAACGGATTTTATTATAGAAAAATATGCAGGTTTAGATTGTAAGCCGAAGATATATTCTGTGTGATTAGGCAAAAAGAATGTGTGAATGAAAGGTATAGTTATGAATATAAAGGAAACAATTGCAGTTATTGCAGAAAAATATGGCTTGTATGTGAGTGAAGAGTCCTTTGAGACAAAAATAAAAGATGCAATTGTACAGATATTAAACCAAGTTCCTAAGGATAAAAAAATAGCAATACGAGGAGCTGGTGAACATACAAGAGAATTGCTTTCACTTGAGGGACTAACAGCTGGATTTGAGTGCATACTGGACTATGCCAGTCTGGAGAAGGGAACTTGCGAGATTGCGGGAAAAGAATGGGATATCTATCCAAGTAGTGCGATTGATGAACTGGATATTGATATTGTTGTGGTTTCATCTTATACACATAGGAAGAGAATATATGAAGAGCTTGAAAAAAATGGAGAACAGTTTGAAATTATTGATTTGTATGAAGAATTACAGAAGATGAATCTAAATGTGAACGCCCCATTTTACAAAAATGCAGAGGATACTTATGAAAATGTTATCTATTATCGAAAGGTCTATTTGACAGATAAGAATGCTCTCAATTTAAAAAATTTGATAGTTGCATATCTAAAAATATATGATTTCATTAATTTTCGGAAATATGTAAGAGAATATATAGATAATGGATATGAAGATTCTGAGCATATTGAAATGGCATTTAATGAGATTCAGCTTTTACTGCAGAGAGTGAAGACGCAATTGAAGAGCAGAGCACAAAGGGATATTATCGTAATATGGAACGATCAAGTGGGATATTGTGATTTGCAATATGCTGCGTATATGGAAAAAATCAGCAAAAATAGTATGTTTTTTGAAAATGCTTATACTATGACACCATTTACGATGCCTACATTTTTTGAGATGTTTCAGAGGTTAAAATCTTTAGATGATGGAATATATCATAAACCACGTTTCGTTACTAATCGGGAAAACAGCGAAGTGATTCGGGATTTGGAATCAGCGGGATATGAATTTGTTTACATTGGAGATGAGGCGAGTGCAACGATATTTGAGACAGACAATACAATGCCGAGTTATCCTTATAATAGTTCTTGTATCAGATGTGTGGACTTGCTTCAAAAATTATTGAATACAGAAAAACCGGTTTGTGTTATCCTTCATGCATTGACAGAAACACATAATCCATATTTGAGTGGAGAATTAGATTCTGCAAAGTGGTATGAATGGCCAAGATTTGAAGGGGGCTCAGAAGAGATAGCACTGGAACAGATGAAGGAATCATTAGCGTATTGGGATAAGCAATTGGAATATTATATGGGATTTATGCCTGAGACTTGTATCAAACTATTTATGAGTGACCATGGAAAAAGATATAACTGTCAGCCGATTTATAAAGATCCCACTACTCATATTTTGTTTTTCATTGTTGGAGATAATGTGCCACAGAAGCGATGCAAAAAGATGTTTAGTTTATATGATTTTTGCAAAGTAATTCGCTCCATAATTAAGAATGACTATCAGGAGGCTGATATATTTGATGAATATGTGTTGATGCAGGAAACGAATATTTTTCATAATGCAACAGTAGAATATTACATTGAAAATAATGTCGAAGAGCGTTCTTATGCTTGGCGTGCAGTTCGGACAGAAGAGGAATTGTATGTGAAACTTTCGTCGGGAAAGAAATATTATTATCTCATACCGGATGAGCAGAACAATTGCATTGCACAGGCAGATGAGAAAAGAATAAAGTGGCTTGATGAACTGGCAGGGGATAAGTTTGAAGATGCTAGTGATTATGCGGAAAAACTAGCATTTTTCAGAAAGCAATTTGAGACACATGAATAGGTAGATACATAATAGATCGGGAAAATACATATATAGAAGATGTTCCCATAATGAAGTCTGCATTTACTTTGTATAGAAAGGATAAAATTATGAATGCAAATCAAATATATAAAGATTATTTTTCGAAAAAAAAAGAAGTAATAACGTATATGATTGACACTTTGTGTGCTCAGAAGAAAAAAGTTGTTGTTTGGGGCGGAGGGGCTCGCGGAACGGCATTTCTTCAAGTGTTTGATAAAGAAAATAAAAAAATATTGGGAGTATATGATAGAAATGAAGAGCGATATGGCACCTGCATGCCAACGGGACATATTATTATGGACTATAAAGAGGATGAGGCAGATGTAGTATTTGTAATGAATAATATTTATGAGATAGACGTAAAAGAGCGGATGACACAGCAAGGTAGTAAGGCAACAGTTATTAATATAGATAATATTATACTGGGGGATTATGAAAAGGATACTGTGTTTGCTATTCCGAAAGTAGATTTGGAAAGAGTTCGTGATATTCGGGCGGCAGCAGTTGTTATTCTATATGAACCTAATGAAGTGGTTTATGATAATATACTAACATATGCATCGGATGTTGAAATTATTTATGTATATGACAATTCTGAACAAATAAATGAAAAAATAAAAAAACGGATTATGGAAATTCCAAATGTACATTATATTGCAAATGCTATAAATGAGGGTTTGCCAAGGGCGATTAATATAGTGGCTGATATGGCAATGAAAAAAGGGATAGAGTGGTTATTTACCTTTGATCAGGATAGCCAGGCAGACAAAGGTATGGTGGCTGGTATGATTCGCTTTGCCGAAAGTCGTATGTGCGGTGAAAAGATAGGCATGATTGCTCCTAATATTACAAGAGAAAGCGGTATACAATATGATTGTTATTATACATATTATGATAAAGTGATTCAAAGTGGGGCGATGCACCGATTAAGTATCTTAAAAGAACTGGGTGGTTACGATGAGGCATTATTTATAGATCAGGTTGATTACGATTACTGTACGAGAATGCGTCTTGCAGGCTATTACTTGATAAAGGTGAATCAGTTTTTTTTGCGACATAATCTTCAAGATGATGAAAATGTTATCGAAAAATTTATTAATGGGAAAAAATATTTTGAGAACAAATATTCACCAGCTCGTTATTATTATATATGTCGCAACAATCGGTATTGTATGGATAAATACGAAAAAAAAGATGCAGTATATGCGTTGGAGTGTTATAATAATATAACATATATGGAACAGAATGTGGAATACGACAATCAAAAAGAGGAAAAGCTGGCAGCGATGCGACAAGCAGAAATTGACTATATTAATGGGAAAATGGGAAAATGGGAAGGATGTAGAGAGGAAAAAGAGTCAGCGGTTTTGGAAAAGGTCATACTATTTGGGACGGGAACTGGAGCAAAGAAAGTTATACGTTCTATGAACAACGATGCAGAAATTTTAGCTTTTGCGGACAATGATTTAGAAAAAGTTGGTCAGATGTTTCATGGGAAACCGGTTATTTTGCCTCAAGATATACATAAATTCGATTATGATAAAATTGTAATTTGTAGCATTGCATATGATGCAATAAAAAAACAGTTGGAAGAAATGGGAGATGTTGATACGAAAAAGATTGTTAAAAATTTGTATTTTCATCAACAAAGGCTGTTACGTTATTATGAAAACGAGAATAATAAAGTTAATAAGGATATGCTTCCATACATTGATTATATTAAACAGAATGGATTAGATACTTTCAATGCTTCGTTTAAAGACAAATATTTACAAAGCGTAATAGAAGTTTTTAGGGATGAGGATTTGGGGTTATATTATACCTTTTACTGTGGTAAGAAGATGTACTTATCTGCAGCTTTTGATTCTGAAGAAAAGGTAAGACAATATGTCCGGAGCATAATGATAGAACAGGATGTGGAATCACCGCATCGATATTTTACAGACTCATTTTATGTTAGTGATGGGGATGTTGTTTTAGATGCGGGAGTTGCAGAAGGTAATTTTGCACTTGAAATTATTGATAAAGTTAAGAAAATCTATCTAGTAGAGGCCGATCCCTTATGGGTTTATGCATTACAGCATACATTTGCACCATATCAAGAAAAAGTACAAATTATACAAGCATTTTTAACAGAGAATCAAGGTGATAATAGTACAACAGTGGATGCAGTGCTTGGAAATCAAGATATTGACTTTATAAAAATGGACATTGAAGGTGATGAAATAAAGGCTTTGCATGGTGCGGCGAAAACTTTAGAGCGAAAGGTGAATCTTAAATTAGATATATGTGCATATCATAATGAAGGTGATGAAATGGCAATCCGCCAATATTTAGAGAAAAAAGGATTTCGATGTAGTGTGTCAGATGGATATATGATATTTAGAATACTAGAGGATTATGATAAACCTGATACAAAAAAACTAGTACGAGGATTGGTCAGAGCAGAGAAACATATAGGTTAATATTTGTTAGAAGGAGGCAGTTATGAAAAAGAGAATAGCATGGATGATGACTATATTAGGGATTGTAGGAGGTGCCTTATTGGGAGGGGCTCTACGGAAAAGAGATGCGCAAGGCCAAAATGAAAAAATAGAAAAGTTTAAAGAATATTATAATTTGTTGAATCAATGGTTGATGATAAAGCAACAAGGAAAAAATCTAGAAGATTATTTTAGAAATCATGCGTATTATAAAATTGCGATTTATGGAATGGGAGAACTGGGGAATCGATTATATGATGAGTTGAAAAATACTCAAGTAAGAGTTGTTTATGCGATTGACCAAAGTGCTAATCAAATATGTGTAGATTTGCCGATATGTATGAAGGATGATTTAGATAAGCCGGAAGTTGATGCAATTATTGTGTCTGCAGTTTTTGCATTTGATGAGATTAGAGAGTCTTTGGCAGAAAATTATGATGTACCCATTATTTCTTTAGATGATGTAATATACGAAATATAAATTTTAATGTATTTT
>JAIDHZ010000326.1 GCA_029052995.1 Lachnospiraceae bacterium
TTCTGTTTACATCACGCCATTATAAATAATAGAATTACACTAATTCTATACACGTTACCACTCTTTCATCTCATCCCAAAGAAACGTAATTTTTCCTCCGGAAATTATTGCGAATTCACACTCAAGCTGCTTTTCATCATAAGTCTCTATGCCACATTTAAAAAGAGGATAGTAATCAAGATAATCAACGAGAAATTCCAATTTCCATCTGCCACTGTTCACATTCTCTGCAAGGATAGAAAAATCTATATCTCTTGCAATTTTTACCCATTCACAATCAATCTCCCGGCATTCATAAACAACAGCATCAGCAGTGCTGAAATTATCAAAAACTACAGTAGAGGCAGCTGTTTCACAAGGCTTAAGCCATCTCCCATTTTCCGTTAATTCCTGCACGGTAAAGCCTGTAGAAAAAACCATATTCAGTTTATTTTCATCTATGATTATTTTATCAAGTATTGCATCATGAAAATATATTCTGAATTTGCGTTCATTTACGTTATAAACCGGAAACTCATATTGATGTTCTGCCTTAAAAGCACTCATTTTGAATATTCACCACCTTATCCATATCATTTCCACATCCTGTAAATGTTAATAACAGTTCCCGTTCTGCAATTAACTGAATATCCTGTATCTGAGTTTTCTGTCTAGCGCAAAAAATTCTCCAGCATCTCTTTTCCGTACTCCGTCAGCACCGACTCCGGATGGAACTGGAAGCCGTAAATATCTTTTTCCTTATGCTTCACTGCCATAACCTCTCCATCATCGGTTGTTGCAATAATTTTCAGACATTCCGGCAGTGTATCCGCATCTCCCGCCAAAGAATGGTATCTGGCGATTTTAATTCCCTCTGAAATCCCCTTAAAAATCGAATCATTTTCATCAAAAGCTATCGCACTCTGCTTTCCGTGCATGAGCTTCTTTGCATAGGTGACTTGGCCGCCAAATGCTTCACATATTGCCTGATGCCCCAGACATACGCCAAGAATTTTCACTGGCTGACTGTAGGTTTGAAGCAGCTCCTCACAGATTCCCGCATCCCCAGGCCTTCCGGGACCCGGAGATAAAATGATATATTCGGGCTTCAAAGCTTCTATCTCCTTAACAGTCATTTCGTCATTCCGTATAACCTTGATTCCATAATTGCTCTCCCTGCCCTCTGCTGATTCGCCTTTTTCATACCGTTCTTTCTGGATGCCTCCAATCAGCTGTACTAGATTATAGGAAAAGCTGTCATAATTATCTATCAGTAAAATCATTATCCATTCACCTCCGATGCCCGTTTTACTGCCTCAATGACTGCGCCTGCCTTATTGGCACATTCCATATATTCGTTTTCCGGCACGCTGTCTGCCACAATCCCTGCTCCCGCCTGAACATACACCTTGCTGCCTTTCTTTACCGCAGTCCGAATGGCAATACAGACATCCAGATTTCCTGAAAAATCCAGATAACCGATGGCTCCGCCATAGACCCCTCTTGCCACAGGCTCTAACTCGTCTATAATTTCACAGGCACGAAACTTTGGTGCACCGGACAAGGTTCCTGCCGGAAGCAACGCCGCAATCGTATCACAGCCATCCTTATCCTCCCGTATCTTTCCCACCACTGTGGATGCAATGTGCATCACCTTGGAGAAGCGGTGAATCTTCATGTATTCCTCCACTTCCACGCTTCCAAATTCCGCAATCCTTCCGATATCATTTCTTGCCAAATCTACCAGCATATTGTGCTCGGAGCATTCCTTATCGTCCGCTAACAGCTCTGTCTCCAATGCATCATCATCTTCCTTTGTGACACCCCTTTTCCGTGTGCCTGCCACAGGAAATGTGGTAAGTTTTCCACCAGCCAGCTTCACCATGGTTTCCGGTGAAGTTCCAGCTATCTCCAAATCATCACACCCGATAAAATACATATACGGGGAAGGGTTTGTAGTACGCAGCACACGGTAAGTGTTAATTAGGCTTCCGTTATAATCTGCCTCAAACCTTCTAGATATCACGCCTTGGAAAATATCCCCCTCCCGGATATAATTCTTCGTCTTTTCAACCATTCCGCAGTATTCATCCTTAGAAAGGTTGCAGGTAAATTCTACCTCCTCATCTGCCTTCTCTTCCCTTAATGGCGTTGTATTCTGAATCAAATGAATCATCTTCTCTATCTCCAGCAATGCCGCATTGTATCCCTGTTCTCCGGTCTCACTGCGATAATTCACAACCACGCTGATTTTCTGCTTTAAATGGTCATATGCAATCACCTTGTCAAACAGCATCAGGTTATAGTCGTCAAAATCGCTCTCTTTCAAATTAAGCTTTGGCTCTGCGTATCCAATCATCTCATAAGAAAAATATCCCACCAGACCCCCTGTAAAGCTGGGCATTCCCCCTATCAAAGGGGAGCGGTACTGCCCCAAGAGCTCCCGCAGCGCCTGCATGGCATCCTTCTTCTCCGTTGCAGTCATGGCACCGCTTTTCATTGTCACCATTCCGTTTTTACAACTAATCTGCAGCAATGGGTTTACCCCAAGGAAGGAGTAACGCCCCCACTGCTTTCCACCCTCCACGCTTTCTAACAGATAATATTTGCTGGAAATTTCTTTCAGCCTTCTTAATAATGTAATCGGTGTAACAATATCTGCATATATTTCTCTGCATACCGGTATCATGTTATAATCTTTTTCATACTTTTTTGCTTCTTCGTAACTTGGAAACATGTTATTCTCCTTTCTTTTCCTGCATATAAACATCAAAAAAGCTTCCATCCCTAATAAAAGGGACAAAAGCTTAATAATATACTCCTGCGGTACCACCCAAATTGATGCAATGCATCCTCTCTTCCTGCATACAATCATATGCACCCCATTGATAACGGACAGGTTCCCGTTGGCACCTACTCTGTATTATAACATTTCAAGCCACCCTCGTAAGTCCATTCAACTATAGACCACATGCTGTATCTCACCACCACAGCTCTCTGTAAAGCTTCACCATAGCCTACTCCTCTTACTCATCGGTTTCATAGTACGGTATGACTGACACATGCCAGTTTTCTTTCAACTACATATAGTATATGCTCGTAATCAGGATTTGTCAAATACTTTTTCTCAATCCGCCTATTTTTGCTTCATACAGGTTTCCTTTACCCCCCAGTAATAACCTACAATCTCATCTTCTTTTCCATTGAGCATTCTTCTTGCCATCCGGTTATTTACAAATATAGTGTTTCCACCCACCATCACTGCAATTCCCGCATTTGTTGGAACCCAGGCTCCACCTATATTTTTAATAATCGTAACACCCAAATATGCTGTTGCCAAGTTTATAAGTTGTTTAAATTCCTCTTCTGCCATACTGCCTGCTGCCATTTTCTCAACAATTTTATCCAATGATTGTTCCAATGCTTCCAAACATCCTTCTGTCATATCCAGCTGAATTCCCAACACACTTCTGCAATAGTCTAAATAACAAAATGCATCATATAACATAGAAAATTCCCGGTTAACTAAATCTTTCTTCCCTTTCTTAATCAGTGAATATTTTTCAGCTACAAATGCTTCCAGTTCGAGAGCTGACAAACTATAGTCAAACTCCATAACTTCCGGCTTTCCTATATCAATCTCAAATGAATTTTCTGTCATACTTATTTATCCTCCATGTTTATATTTTGTATATCAATTTTATCTCAATACACATTTTTGCAACCAAATAATACTTAAAATATTAATTAGGGATTACTTGTTTTCCTTCATAAACTTATTTATTACGGTAATGGAAGCCTCACTTAATACAAATGTATCGGTATGCTAATGCAGACATTATCTATTATACAAAAATAATTTCTGCAGGACAATAAGCAAAGGCAGTTTCATCTATTTTCCCAATATCTGCCGGTACATAAATCCGTTTTAATCTGATACACCGATAAAAGGCTTTTCTTGGAATTTCCCGAATGCTCCCTGACAGGCGTATTTCTTTTAATGAGATACAATTCTCAAATGCAGACTCCCCCAGACTTTCTATGGCTGTCAGTTCACCAATCTCCTCTAAACGAATGCATCCTAAAAATGCTCTTTTTCCAATGCTTTTTAGATTATCTGTCTGTTCCACCCTGAAAAGCCATTTACACTGCTGCATGGCAGATTCACCAATTTCCTTCAGCTGCTCATTTAAAATAAGTTTAGTCAATAAATTACTTTCTTTTAGTGCAGCTTTTCCAATTACCGAAATGCCCAAAGGAAGCCCTAAAGTTTCAATATTTCCGGTACACTCCACCAAAGTTTTTCCCTCCATTTTAAAACAGTTATAGCACTCCCTGGCTATCTGGGTAATACGCATTGGCTGCTCACGGTTCCTATCCTGTAAACTGTTCAGGGAATAAGTACTTCCATCCTCCAACACAATTTCTTTTAAATTAATACAGTTTCGAAATGCATATTCCTCCACATTTACATTTCCTTCAAATACTACTTTTTCCAAAGCCAAATTATTGGCAAATGCCCAGCCACATACTTTATGAATCTCCCTTGGAATCACCACCTTTCCCTGACAGAAAGCAGCATCTAACAGCATACCTTTTTCCACCACCATAGGGCTGTCTTCCCGCCTTCTTCTAAGCCATTCTGTCTTATCAAAGGCTCTGGCTCCAATATCTTCCAGGCTATTTGGTAAATTTACAAAGGCAAGCTCCTCCTTATCGCGAAACACTTCCCTATCTATGGTTTTTATGCCTTCCGGTATGGTTACACTTTTAGCATAACCATCATACACAGTAACACAAAGCTTACTGTCGATTTCAAAGACACTCAGAGCACTGGCATAAATCTGACGGACTTCCTTGGGTAATTCTTTGTCTTTTAAACTTTCATAACCTCTGATTTCATAGTTTTTTTGCAAATACTGTATATAATGCAATCCAGTGCAACCTCGAAAAGAACTGGATTTCATTTCGAGTATATTCTTTTCCATTTTATCACTAAGTTGGGCATAAAAGGCAATTTCAGCCAGATTTCCGCAATCCTGAAAACAAAAATCACTCAATTGTGCATTTTGATAAAAAGAAATCTTCTGCAAGTTATCACAAAAAGAAAATCCATAGCTGTCAATTATAACATTTGACAAAAAATCCACATTTTTTAATGCCGAACAAAATTGAAAAGCATTTTTACCCACGTATTCTGCCTTTTCTATGGATAAATCCTGTAATGCCCTACATCCCTGAAAGCTCTCCTGCTCAATTCGTCCTACAGACAAAAGTTCCACTCGTTCCAGCTCTTTGCACCATGAAAATGCCCCTTTGCTCACCATCTCTGTATGTAATGCTTCTACCGCCTTCAAACTTTCACATTTTGCAAAGCATTCTTCTCCTATCACAATGCTTCCTTTAGGAAACACAATGGTTTTTAGATTTTTACATCCATAGAAAGCTCCTCTCTTTATCTCCTTGACACTCTCTGGCAACTCTAAACATACCAGACTTTCATTACAAAACCATTCATATTCTTCAATGGTTTGCACTCCTTGAGGAATACAAAGTGTATGCTCTATAATCTGTCTATTTACTTCTATTTGAGGAATTTTACAAGTTTTTGGTTGAACACAGTCTTTTGTAATCTCCTTTATATCTGCTTGGGAAATTCCGGTTTTGGTAAATGCAAGCTGTCCTACAACAGCATTTTTCGGAATGGTAATCCCTGTAATTTTTCTGCATCCATAAAAGCTCATACTTCCTAAATTTTGCAGTTCTTTTGGCAGCTTTATTTCAGTCAATTTTCTGCATCCGTAAAACGCCATGTCACCAATACTTTTTAAATGCTCGGGAAATATAACTTCCTGCAATGACCGACACCGCTTAAAGCAAGAGGTGGAAATTTCTTTAACATATGAAGGAATTGCGATGCGGATAAATTTTACACAATTTTCAAAAGCAGATTCTTCTATCATCCTAATATTTTCCGACAGCTTCATCGTCTGTAGCAAAAGACAATCTGCAAAAGCTTCACGCTCAATTACTTCCACGGAATCCGGCAATTCTATTCTGTCTATTGCCTCATTGCCTGCAAATGCCCTTTGGCCAATCACCGTTGTTCCCTCTGGCACCACCACTTTTTTCTCACACCCCCGGTACTTCAATAACATGGTGCCGCTCATCACAAAATTTTCCAACACCTGACTGTGTATTACGGAAACTAACTGACATTCTTTACTGTATTCATTCTCTTCTAATCCCTTTAACTCAAACATCCTGCCCTGTGGTAACTGGATTTGATGCAAGGATGAGCAGTTTAAAAAAGCAGATTCTTCAATTTCTACCTTTATGGACAAAAAAGTAACCTTTTCTAAGCTCATACATCCTCGAAAAGCTCTTGCTCTGATACGTTTCAAGCTTTTGGGAAATACCACTGACTTAATCCCACGTTTATCAAAAAAACATCCCTTTCCAATTTCTGTTATTCCTTCCGGTAATTCAACATGTTTCATATTATTCAAATATTCCACCAAAACCCCGTCCTCAATCTTTAAAATCTGGTAAATATCGGATACAATTTTTTGAATCAACGGATTTATCACCAACTTACCTTCTAAAATATTTACCACATCTTCAATTTTGTATATATCCCCATCTCTGAAAGTAATGGTATGAATTTTATTACACCCGGTAAAACTGTCACAAATACTGTCACTGTCCAAATCTCTGGAAATTACCAGTTCTTCCAATGCAACATCATTTAAAAAAGTCTGTCTGCCCAGTGAAACAACACCCGGCATCTCAATTTTTTTTAAACTGTCACAATATAAAAATACACAGTTTCCAAGCCTTGTAACCTTCTCAGGCAATCTAATATACTTTAAACTGTGACATCTGTGAAACGCATAATCTTCAATTTCATTTAAATTTTCAGAAAGGCTTATCTTCTCCAGGCTGCGACAGCCTTTAAAAGCATGTTCACCAATTTTCTGTATGGAATTTGGCAGAACTACACTTTTCATTCTGGTACATCCTTTAAAAGCATTGGCACCAATCACCGTCACTCCTTCCGGTACACAAACCTCTTCACAGGGAACATTACATTTTACCAATATATGATTCATAATAATAAGGTTCTTATCATCCTCTAAGGATGCTGCATTTTCCATACTTTTTTCTTTCATTACTTTTCTGCTCCCCTCTTCCGCTCCGTACTGTTTGCTGCTATTCACTTCACCAATATCACCGCTATCTGTTTACTCTGAAAATGCCTCAACAAAAAGCATCTGCAGCTCATCACAGGTTCCGCATTCATACATTTTCTGCTTATATTTTTTCATCCCCGGCTGTTTTTTCATAAAATAAGATGCTAACTTACGGATGTATTCTATGGCATAAACTTCATCATAATAACGGGTTACCAGCTTTAGCTGTTCTGCTAAAATTTCTCCCTTCTTCTTGTGTACAGGCTTTTTTGCCAACTCTGCAAAAATATATGGGTGCTCTAAACCATACCTTCCAATCATCACACCGTCTGCTCCTGTCTCTTTCATCATTTTATCGGCATCTTCCACGGAAAAAATTCCACCATTAGCAATCACCGGAATCCGCACCACAGCTTTTGCTTCTGCAATCTGCTCATAAATTGGCATTCCATCATACATCATGCTGCGTGTCCTCCCATGAACGGAAATCATATCTGCACCGGAATCCTCACACATTTTTGCAAATTCTGCTGCAATATGGTGCTTTTCTCCCACGCCAATCCGGCATTTTACTGACACAGGCCTGCCGCTCCTCTTACACTGCCTTATAATCTTCGAAGCACGTTTTAAATCCATCAACAATGCACTACCCTCACCACTTTTAAAAATATTAGGCACGGGACACCCCATATTTATGTCTATTAAATCGAAGCCTGAAAGCTCTTCACTGCATGCGGCACGCTCCATCACAGAAGGGTTACCTCCTAACAGCTGAACGGCCTTGATTTTCTCTTCCTCTGTAGTAAATAAAAGACGATTTGTTGCTTTATCCTTATATTTTAATCCATTAGCGCTAACCATTTCTGTAAAGCTTATCCCCGCTCCCATTTCCTGACACAGCATACGAAAAGGATAACAGGTATAGCCTGCCATGGGTGCCATCAACACATTGTTAGGCAGATATAAACCGCCTACCTTCAATGGTTTTATTTCCATCCTCACATTCCTCCCTGCCTGCTACCATTCTGTATCCTCCCCCTTATAGTGGTTCCCAACTAATTGTGCAATATCTTGTATAATTTGGGGTATCCACAGCCCTCTAGGACATTGATACATACATCTAAGTTCTGTACATTTCTTACAATTCTCTGCACTCTCCCTGATTCCCAAATCCAGTTTCCGCAATGCCCAATAATCCTTGCCCAAATAGTAATAATTACTTTGCCGGAACAAAGTGTGGATTTCTGTCCCTTTCGGACAAACACAACGCTGACACCGGTCACAACAGATTGGATAAAATTCCTGTTCAAATCTTTCTAATGTATGCTCCCATGACAAAAGTCTTCCTTCGCCGTTAAATGAAAATGCCTTATCCGCCTGCTCTATTGTCCCAATACCCAACAGTGCAGTAGAAACAGGATAGGATAACACCCCTCCTATCAATTCCTGCTCTGTAAATCTCCCTGGCAAAAGCCCTGCAGCATACACCTTATTAATAATCATCCCTGTTCTTTGAAAATCCGGCTCCTCTGCCATTCGTTCTAACATGCCCCGTTCCAAGAGATTGCCGCTGCCCTGTAATACATCTACTCTCTTATCTTTTGCTGCTCTTATAAGTACATCATAATAATGAGAAGCAACCCCTGTAAATTTTATTTTACCCTCTTTCTTTAATTCCACCAGTGCATCTAATGCCCCATATTTGCTGAAAACCTGATTTACATTATCCAAATCCACCTGATGGACAAAATAAATATCAGGTATTTCCCCTAAATTCTCTATGGATTGTTCCACTGCCCTATACATCTCACCTCCATCAAAGAAACGGGCTTTGTCAGAGATAATCAGCCGTTTTCTATCCACTGCCTTTGCAAACATTCCAAGCTTAATCTCTGCATCTCCATATTCCGGCACTATAGCAGTATCATAAAGATTGCACCCCTTATCCCATGCATATCTCATCAGGGCAACCGCCTGTTCGTTTTCTAAATTGTAATATTGAGGAAGCACCGGTACATTCCCCTTTAAAACAGGAATAGTTCCAAAGCTTACCTCAGACACCCAAAGACCAGTGACCCCCAGTTTACGATAATTCACTATCAAAATTCCCCTTCCATTTTAAAACATAAACAGGGTATATCATTCTTATTATGTCATGCACTTATATCCCGCCAAATAACCTAATGGCTGCGCTGGTACTGCTCTTTGCGCTTCATAGCAAAATCAATCAGGAAATCATAAAACTCCTTTGCTATTAAATTTCCCGAAAACTGTTCATTATAAGTAATAATAATATTTCTTTTACACTCCGGGCTCTTTATTGGTAAAAGCACTACATTCTGGGTCAGTTCCGCATTTTCCCATGAATACTCCGGCCAAAATCCCACACCCAAACCTGCACTTATAAGGCTTCTAACCGCCTCAAAATTCATACTCTCAAATATAATGTCCGGAGTAAACCCGGCTTCCATACAAAACTGATCGCAAATTGTTCGGATAGGTCTGGTATCCGACATAAATATGAATCCTTCCTCTGCCACTTCTTTCAATTCAATTTCACTGTACTTTGCATATTTAGAAGATGCCGGAACTGCAAGAAAAAAATTTTCCTCCAACATCATTTGATTCACCACTGAATTCTTTCTCGGCAGAGTTGCGGTAATGCACAAATCATAATCAGTGGCAGACTGGTTTTGAACAAACTTAAAATTAATCTCAGGATGCTGTGCTTTATAGGCAATAATGCAGTTGGTGACCAGAATGGAAGCAGCCAAAACATTCAGGTGAATCGTCTGGTGCTGCTTTCTTGCAGTATCCTGAAGCTTTTCCGGCAGACTTTCTAAGCTCTTCATAATCGGTTTTAGCTCATCAACCAAAAGTTTTCCTGATTCACTTAATATAATTCCGCCCTTCCTCCTGTCAAATAATTTTACATTAAGCTCTGCTTCTAATCTCTTAATAGACTGAGACAGTGCTGGCTGGGCGATATGTAAAGAATTTGCCGCCTTTGTAATATGCTCGTATTTTGCTGCCACCAAAAAATATTGTAACTGCTGTAACTCCATATACTTCTCCATTCTTTTACCGGCTTTGTCTAAAAATGACTGCATCTTGTTTCATTTTCAGCATCCCCATCATCTTTAATTAATTATAACCTTTTTTTATGTTATTTACAACCGTTTACCCCCTGTTTAACATGCGAAAAATAACAGTTTCAATAAATTTGTTTATGCGAAAAAATACGTATGTGGTTCGTATAAGTATATTTAAATATGAAGAAAATCAGATTTATAAGTACTAATGTATATACAAAAAAATCCCCTAAACCACAAAATGATTCAGGGAATTTCTTACTCAGGCACTTTGCATAAGTTCTGCTGTCAAAATTTAAGATTTCAAGCATCACTTATCATATATTATAAATGTGTCAGCAAACACCTTGTGCCAACATAGCCTCAACTACCTTTTCGAAGCCTGCGATATTCGCTCCTGCCACATAATCTCCTTCAGCGCCATATCTCTTGGCAGCATCATCAATATTATGATAAATGGTAACCATAATATCCTGAAGCTTCTTGTCTACCTCTTCAAAACTCCATGAAAGACGCTCAGAATTCTGGCTCATTTCCAGTGCAGAAGTAGCAACACCACCTGCATTGGCTGCTTTGCCACCAACAAACCAAACACCGTTCTCCTGCAGATACTTGGTAGCATCCATAGTTGTAGGCATATTAGCACCTTCGCAGACTGCTTTACAGCCATTTGCCACTAACTGTTTTGCGTCCTCAAGTTCCAACTCGTTCTGTGTTGCACATGGAAGGGCAATATCACATTTAATCTGCCATACACCACGTCCCTCATGATACTCTGCTGAAGGTCTTGCTGCTGCATACTCGGTAAGACGTGCGCGCTTCACTTCCTTTACTTCTTTAAGAAGGGCAACATCAATTCCATCCGGATCATAAATCCAACCTGTGGAATCTGAACATGTTACACACTTAGCACCCATCTGATGAGCCTTCTGAATTGCATAAATAGCAACATTACCTGCACCGGATACAACACAGGTCTTACCCTCCATAGATTCACCATGGCACTTTATTAATTCCTGTGTAAGATACAACAAACCATAACCTGTTGCTTCCGTACGAACCAAAGAACCACCGTAAGTCAAGCCCTTACCGGTCAAAACACCCTCATAAGAACCGCGGATTCTCTTAAACTGTCCAAACATAAAACCAATTTCCCTTGCACCGGTTCCAATATCACCGGCAGGCACATCAACATCAGCACCTATGTACTTGCAAAGCTCTGTCATGAAACTCTGACAAAATGCCATAATCTCCCGGTCTGACTTACCCTTCGGATCAAAATCACAACCACCTTTACCGCCTCCAATCGGAAGTGTAGTAAGTGCATTTTTAAAAATCTGCTCAAAACCTAAGAATTTAATAATACCTAAGTTTACAGAGGGGTGAAGTCTTAAACCTCCCTTGTATGGTCCGATTGCATTATTAAACTGTACACGGAAACCTCTATTCACCTGAACCTGTCCGTTATCGTCTACCCACGGCACACGGAATACAAACTGACGATCCGGCTCTGTAATTCTCTCTAAAATTGCGTTCTTTCTATATAACTCCTCATTTGCATCAATGCATGGTCTAAGAGATTCCAGCACCTCGGTTACAGCCTGTAAAAATTCAGGCTGATCTGCATTTTTCTTCTGTACTATTTCAAGTACCTCGTCAACATAAGACATTTTGATATCCTCCTTAAATAAATAATTTATGACTTAATATTATTAAGCCAACAAAAAAGTACACGACAAAACGTGTACTCTTTTTTAGACGCCTTTGTCCTAAATATATTATAGTAAAAAGCCTTTATTTTCGCAAGTGATAAGAATTTGTATTTAATTATATTAAGCCATTTTTTATTTTTGCTTAATATTGCAAATTATTTTCATATAAAAATTTGCTTTTCCATGCTATAAACTTAATAAAATTAAGACGTGTATATTATAACATTCCATATTATTATAACATTAAAATTATGTTCATTCCTACTTTATAATATTCAGGTATAACCATATAATCCTCTCACAGACACCTCACCTGATATAATCCGCTCTTTCTCACCAGTTTCGTTTTCAACCATCAGAGCCCCTGTTTCATCAATTCCAATCTCCATCATCACCAGTTCCCGATTCTGTTCAACAATTTTTACTTCTTTACATCTGTTGAACAGCA
>JAIDHZ010000327.1 GCA_029052995.1 Lachnospiraceae bacterium
TATAGTTATAAACATTATTTAGAAATATGATAAATTTATTTTCAGAATGAGAATGTGGACATAAAATTATCAAAAACAATAGGAGAAATAGCTTTTTGGTAATTAGCATAGTGTTTGCTAAAAAGAATTATGGATGAAAAAATATTTAAACAATTAAAAGAAGAATATGATACTATGCAAACCAATTATCAATTGCAAATTGATTTACATCGGGAAAAAGCAGTAAGAAAATGTTTTAATAAAGGATATTTAATTGATATTCTTCCTTTTGAGCATGAGCTACATGGCTATAAATTACGTAAAAAGCCACTTCAAAGAATGGTAATGGAAAATGATTGTTTTGCTTATTATTTTAATGCAGAGGATAAGATTTGTTTAGTTGAAAAGGCAAATACTTTTTTAAAAAACATAGACGACTATACATTATATGATTATTCTGAAAATTGTCTGTATAAATGTGAATGTCAACAGTCTGGTGTCATAAATGTAAATAAGTATCTTCTTGAAAATGGTAAGGTTGTAGAAGGATATACTTATGCTAAGTTTGGACATAGCCATGAACAATATGTATATAGTGAGGGACGATTAGAAAAAATTGTATACACACATTTTGATCATCAGCAAGAAACAAGAAATAGTTGGGAAAATCATTTCTATTATAACAAAAATGAAAAGTTGAAATTAATCCAACGGGTTTGTGACAATGGTTACGTGGTAAATAATTATGCAGATATAAAGCTTAATTATAAAAAGTTAGAAGCTTTTTTATATGAGGCTTGTAAAGAAAAAATAGAATTATTTTTCAATAATCATGTTACAGAAAAGATAGAAACCATGGCATTAAGGTTATGGATTGATGATTTAGAGCCTATATTAGATATTAATTTTCGTATTTCAGGAGATAAGGAAATTCCAATTGCTGAGTGGACTTATTCTTCAAGTGCGACTATAAATATTATAGATGTACCATTAGATAGCGCACAACAAGACAAGTTAGTGCCAATAGTCTATGCTGTTTTAATTAAATTGATTGATGATGGCATATTACACAAGGATATCAAATTGAAGGTATTTTATCATGATGAACAGGAAATTGGATTGGAGAAAAGAGCAATTCAGAAAATGGTAAAAGGTAGAGAAAAATTTTTTAATTAGTCTAGGGTAAATATTGTTGGCCTAGGAACAGTTCCGAAGTAAAACCCATTACCTAGCAACAATTCGACTGGCTTATGTCGGGTCTTGAAATCGAACAGCCAAAAGCTCTTCGGACAGCCTGAAACCATCGAGCCGGAGATTATAGATGTTGCCGCTCATAAAAGAGAATGCAGACCCAAAGCGACTTGCGAGGAGCTTGAAGACATGGCGCCCTAGAGTCCAAAAGTTTAGGGGTGCTGTGTAAATAAATCATAAATGTACTGAAAATCCGGAAACACCCGGATTTTTCGCAGAGCACACCCTGTTATTCAGCGCTTACGATTTAATTGTAAAAAAGTATGACATAGACAAATGTAGATGGTTTAATTGCAACAGCATATTTATTCTGCCCACAAATTATACAAGTAAAAGACTACATATTTATTGTTTATGTTTCAATATGGGAGAGATGAAGATGGAAATCAATATTAGTAAAATGATTCAAGAGATAAAAAATACGAATAATCCAACACTTAAAGCTGATAAATTATCATTTTATTTGTCTGATTTATTGAAAAGCAATAACATAAATATTTATGAGGCATATCTTCTTGAAGGGGAAATAATTAGTTACATGAGAGATTGGTATATGTTGCCGGCATGGAATGGTTGGGTTCAAATATCAACTTGCCTCGAATTGTTAAACCAGAGGTTATTGGCATTAGCATTTGGCGATATGGGTTATGCCAATCAACTAAAGGTGTTGGGAATTGAAGCATTAAAGTTATGTGGTGAAAAAAGGCCACATTATATAATGGATAAATATGCAGAATTTATAAATATTAGTAGCAATAGTGATATTTTATTGCAAGAATTATTAGATGTGAGAAGAGATTATACATTGTTAAGCTATGAGGAAGGGCCATATCATGTAGAAGTGTTTCCATATGATTATTTTGAGCCGGAAAAAATTTTATTAGAGAAAAGGGATATGAGCAAAGAAAAAAATATTAGGACAGAAATTGAAACAATATTAATTGAGGTAAATATTTAATAAAGCTAAATTTTTGACTGCCTCATTTTGATATTTATCCATTAATACTTATGTTTTTATAAAGATATTAATGTACAATATCAAACGGGTGAGTTTAATTATAACTATGAAACGGATAGTAATGGAAGAATATCTAACTGGAATACAGATAATTTACAATTGACACAGCGTGATGATCGATTAAATCATAATCCAAATACACCAGGTAAACTTGCTGGTAATCATGCAGGGCATTTGGCAGGAGACAGATTTGGTGGTTCACCAGAATTAGATAATCTTGTTTCACAATTACAAAATGTAAACTTGAGTCAATACAAAAAAATTGAAAATCAGTGGGTAAACGCTATAAGTGAAGGGAAAAAAGTCACTGTAAATGTTGATATTATATATGATGGAAATAATATGCGATTCTAGAAGTTTATAGTAAAAACATACTAAATTAATGGAGAAAATTTAATGGAAAAAGTATTTGAAGATTATTTTTCAGAGTTACAAGCAGATATGGTATCTATTTGCTTAGAGTATTAAGTATTTTGAAGAAGTTGCACATGGCGATAATCCACACTTAGTTAATGTTTTTTCAACTACAGTATTAGAGATTCTTGGAAATGATAAAGCGATTTTAGAAACAGCTAAAAAATATATGGGTCCTAAGACTATGCAACTCCAAATAGAAGCTGGCAGTGAATTAGGAAGGTGAGAAAATGAAATTGGGAAGTGTGTCGTTATATTACAATAAACAAAAAGGATTTATTATAGCTGCTGAAACAAAAATAAAGGGATCAGGAATTAACACGATAATGAATCCAGTTTCTGTATTAGATGGAAGTATTTCTAGTGAAGAAGTAGGAAAGCAAATTAAAGAAAATTTAGAAAAGTCCAGAAATGCATTGCCAGTTGAAAGAATAAAAGGTGAAAGCTACAAATTTTGGCAAATTACGGGTATAAAAGGTTTTTCTGCATTTAGTAAAAAATTTTTCTGTATAGACATATCAGAGAAAGAAGATATGTTGGAAATTATAAGACTGGAGCGTGGTTCATCAGGTGCATATCTTTATCCTAAAAACAAAAATTCAGTTGTATTAGGATTAGATGTATCCGACAAAGAATTAGGTGATAACATTATGAATTTACTTTATATGAAAAATTCTGAAAAGGAAAATTCTATGGGTGAGTTTAAAACGGTCAATGGAAATACAGTAATATATCAAGAACCGACTAATTTCTTTAGTGTAGGAGATGGGCATACAGATGCATATCAAATGTATCTATATGAAAAAGATGAAAGTACCCATTTTGCTTTTATGATAGATAGTGGCTACCAACAAGTAAATAATAATGCTATTAAAAATCATTGGGAAAAAGCGTATGGTATTTTAGAAGAATATGAATATGAGGAAATGGATAGTAATTTAGTAAAAATAATGGTAGCTGCTAAAACAAAAGATGCCTATATTAAGTCTTATTTCCTTGAAGAGGGAGAAGATTTGCTGGAAATCTTTGTATGGATTAATGCAGAAAATAAAATGAGTCAAATAAGCCTTGTTGATAAGGAGATAAAGGCTTTAATAGAGACTGTTAAAATAATTTAATAGTGCGTTGCAACCCATTGGCATTCCGCAGCTTATATCAGATAAGCTTTATATACCGGAATATCCAAAGGAATATGAATGTTTAATCAGGCAAAGAATTTAAGAGGTGGTAAAGGATAAAGAGATTGTTGAAGCTTTTTCAAAAGATCTTGTAACTCCCGAGGATGAAGGCATATCGGACAAGTTAATCCAAGTACTAACCACGGAAATAGAAGAATGGTTTGATTCCATGTGCCATTATGAGGTATTGATTGACTTGGACGAGGAACAAGTACTTCACATGGTGCCAGTTGTGCCAATATTGGTAGAAAAAGAAAGTATGTTGATAAAATGCTATTCATATTATAAGTTAGGGCATTTAAACGAAGCAAAAAACGCATTGAAAGAATTTAAAAATATTCAGGTAGAAAATTTGTCCTTTGAATCCGTCTATGATTATTTGGAGAATTTGATATTTGAAGCAGAGGAAAAGTAACATGGAGGAAGCAGATGAATAAAAAGGTAAAGCAAAAATTAGATGAAATTTTAGATAGGGAAGTGATTATTGATAATCAAAAACTGTCTAAAGAAGATATAACTAATTTTGAAGATGTGCATAATATTAAATTATCCAAGGAATATAAAGATTTCCTGATGAATTATAAGGAAGCCTATATTAACGATTATTATAAGTTCCCAATGATTGAAAAATCAGACCTGACACCAGAAAACGGTTTTGAAAACATAGATTTTTTATACGTTGGAAATTTTATAGCAAATGCAGAAAAATTTATAAAAAATTACGGAAAGAAAATATTACCGATTGGCGAAACTGCTGGTGACACAATATGTATAGGTGTACAGGGAAATATGGAGGGAAAGATATATTACATATATCATGAAGACGAGAATGAGGATAAAGATGAGTATTTAGTGGCGAATTCCTTTAATGAATTTATACTTAGCTTTGAAAAACAGGAAGGAAATAGTATTGACTTAGATGAAATAGAAATAGAATTGGATGATGATTTGTGGGATAGTTGAAGCTATAATGCTTCAACCGCCTGAAAGAAGTCCATACCCCTGAGCAGGGAATCTTAAAGAACCGTTATGTGTATGATGCCTTTGGGAATATCATTGAGTGCGAAGAACGCATAGAGAACCAGTTCCGTTTTTATTATTTATTTTAATTTAAGAAAACTTTGCGGGAATGTTTTCTTAATAGTATTATCAAATATATTCATTATTAAATCAGAATTAAGAAAATAAAAGAGTAAGGTAAGGAAGATCATTTTGTGGTATGATAAAATATATTCATAATCATATTGAAGCGAATAATAAATTGCTGAAGATTTTGATAATAAAACAATATATTTAAGGAGACAAGCTATGAAAAATTATATGGATCAAACAGCTTCCGCAGAAAATGCAGGAGAGGTATACCTGTCAAAAAGAAAATTTAAAAAGCTTCGTGACGATGTATTGAAAGTGCCATTTTTAAAGAAAGGATACTACAACCGACAGTTTGAGCGTATTAATCAATATTTAGCATATGGAGATACACAGCCTGCGGTTGTAAGTTCTTTGAATCCTCTTGTCATATCAGCATATTCAGATGAAATGGATGCAGTAGTGCTTCTCAGATTTCCATATGAAATGCAAAACATGTATACCCTTAAAAAAGGGATGAGGCTGGTTACATCAAATGTTTATAGCAGGGGCTCTCAAATAGCCGCTGATATTATTGTAGGTGAGAAGTATTTGAATAGATGGGTAGATTTTATCCCAATGGTTCAGTTGTTTCTTTCTGATGATGAAGAATTTATAAAGCAGCGTATTGGTTTGTTTCAGGAGGAAATGTGGGAAAGATTGGAAATTCTTACCGAAAAAAGAATTGAACAAAACGATAATATAAAGATGCGTAATGGGTTTTATTATCTAACGGGGATTTAAAGTATAAAAAGTGAATATTTCAAATACATATCAAATCAGATTATAAAGTTATGAAATCCCCCCATTCTTACAAAATCGTAAGACTTCTCCTCCAATTTTGAAAGTAAAATGAAAGACAAGGGATTTATCATACGAAACATAGATAATACAAATGTGTTAAGGATGAGGATGCCCTCAACTTTCACTGCGAGTCAGAAAAGGAGATAAAAAATGGACACTATTTTAAGAACAGATAATTTATGTAAATTTTATGGAGAAGGAGAAAATGAGGTCAGAGCCATTGACAACACCAATATAACAATCAGGAAGGGCGAATTTGTTGCCATTGTGGGGAAATCCGGTTCTGGAAAAAGCACCCTTCTTCATATGCTTGGTGGTCTGGATATTCCAACAAGCGGCAGGGTATTTATCGGGGATAAGGATATCTTCAGTTTAAAGGAAGAGGAGATGGCGGTATTTCGCAGAAGAAAAATTGGATTTATATTTCAGGCATTTAATTTGGTATCCTCATTAAATGTCTGGGAAAATATTGTACTGCCGGCGGGTCTAGATGAAAAACAGGTAGATGAGGAATTTGTCAATGATATCCTGAATACCCTGCAGTTAGAAAATAAAATCAAAAACCTGCCAAACACATTATCCGGTGGACAGCAGCAAAGAGTAGCAATCGCAAGGGCAATAGCATCAAAGCCGGATATCATTTTGGCAGATGAGCCTACAGGAAACCTGGATTCCAAGACAGGGGATGAGGTGATAAGCCTTCTCAAAATGTCGGCAAAAAAATACGGGCAGACCCTGGTAGTCATTACACACAACGAAGAGATTGCGCAGATGGCAGATCGGATGATTGTCATCGAAGATGGAAAGGTGGTGGCATAGATGAAGACGACAACAAAGCTGGCAGCAGCGAATTTAAAGGTAAACAAAAGCAGAACGATACTGATTTCTATTTCTATCATGCTGACGACCATGTTATTAACAACGATTGCGCTTTCCGGTTATGGTATCATAAAAAATAATAAAACGAATGCGGCAAAGCTATATGGAGAACATTTCGGAGGATATGTAAAGGTTTCTTATGATATCTATGAAAAGATGAAAATTCATGGTGAATTTTTTGATGTGGGTAAAATGGCAAATTTTGCAACGGTTTCTTTTGAACATGCAGATGGTGTTTTATCTTATATAGATGAAACAGCAAAAAAGCTGGGGAATGTCAATACGATTGAAGGTGCATTTCCGGTAAAAGAGGATGAAATAGCTGGGCAAAAAGGTTTTTTTGAAAGTGCCGGCTTAGAAAATCCTAAAATTGGTGATAAAGTGAGCTTAAGCTACCGGATTGGTGACAGCGAGGTAAAAACAGGGGAATTTATAATCAGCGGGTTTATGGCAGAAGGCGAAAAAAATGATATTAAAAAGATGTATGGCGCTTATATATCGGAAGCTTTTTTTGAAAATAAAGTGCCAGAAAAAGACAAGTCCTATACTGTCGTTTTTAAAGTAAAGGGTGAAGAAGAATTAAATGAAGACCAGATGAAGAAAAAAATAGAAGATCTGGCAACGGAGCTTGGGTTAGATAAAACACAGGTGGCAGTCAATACAGCATATCTGATGTGGATGCTGGATCCGGGACTGGAAACCATTGCTATCTGTAGTGTGATTGCCGTTTTAGTTGTATTGTTTTCCGCACTGGTCATCTACAACATTTTCTATGTGGGCATTATCCAGAAGGTGCAGGAATATGGAAAGCTTCGTGCCCTGGGAACGACGAAAAAACAGATTAAAAATATCCTGTTAAAGGAGGGAATGATTTTAGCGGGAATCGGAGCTGTGGCGGGTGTATTGTTTGGAGCACTGGTCAGCAATGTCTTTTTCAGTCAGCTTATGGCAGAAATAAATGACAGTATGAGTTTAACAGATATGGAGGCGGTATCGGTAATCAATTTTCCTCTCATGCTGCTGGCGGCAGCCATTGCCTTTGTTACGGTATATATATCACTTAAGAAGCCTATGCGGATTGCAACAGGTATTTCCCCGGTGGAGGGGACACGCTACCAGGAGGACAGCGTAAAGAACAAGGGTGTAAGGAATGGGTATTCCTCTATCAATATCAGGCGGCTTACCATGTCAAATCTGTCAAGAAATAAGAAACGGACACTGACTACAATTTTTACCATGGGACTTAGCTGTGTTTTGTTTGTAGTGATTGCAAATGTGGCAGGGAATATGGATGCTGAATATGATGCCAGATTTTATGTGGAAAAAGGGGATTTTTATATCAGCCTGGATTGCCCGATGGATGATACTGCTTATCCGGAAAATAATTTAAACCATGTCCAGCAGCAGAATCTGATGAGTGATGAATGGCTGGATACCATCCGTAGTATAGATGGTGTAACTAAGGTAGAGACTCGTAAGAGTATAAGGGCATTACGGGAAGCTACAGCCGGATCGGAAGGTGACGAGGATTTGTATAATCAGGTAGTGGTTTTGTCCAGAGAGGATTATGAAAAACAGGAGGTAAAGCGAGGAAGTATTGACTATGACAGCGCAGGTAAGGAGAATGGAATTTTATTTGGCTCCGATTACTGGATGGACTACTATGGATATGCACTTGGGGATGAAGTGAAGTTAACCTTTTTTGATGGAGATAAAGAGATTTCAATGACCTATACAATAACCGGTACTGCCAATGGCTTGGCTCTGTTTATATTGACGGAGGAACAGCTGGAGGCAATGGGGCTGACAGAAAATATGACAACAGATGTATGGGTAAGCTGCCAAAAGCAGCAGCGGGAATCGGTCCGGAGTGCTTTGGAACAGCTTGTGGCAGGAAATGAATACTATGATTTTAACACATATCAAGATGCGTATAAGCTATCCCGTATGTCTATCGCTGTTACGAAAGGCACTTTGTACTCCCTGCTTGGAATTATTGGAGTAATCGGCTTTATGAACATGGCAAACACACTGATTACCAGTATCATTACAAGAAGAAGGGAGCTTGGTATTTTACAGGCAATCGGTATGACGAAAAAGCAGTTAAGCCATATGCTGCAGATGGAGGGGCTGGTATTTACTGTGGGTACATTGCTGGTATCTTTATCCTTTGGAAATGTGCTGGGTTATCTTGCATGGCAAAAATGCAAAACAGACCATGTCATAGGCATTTCTGTTTATCATGTACCGATTGTGGAATTGCTGGTAATGACTGGCATACTGTTGCTGTTACAGATGATTTTATCCGGTTACATGAGCGGATATTTACAAAAGGAGGCATTGATTGAGAGAATAAGACATCAAGAGTAGGCATAGGTATGATGAAAAGAGAATAAGAACCGGTAAACCCGGCGTGGTGTGTTCCGAAAAAAGGAATATACTGCGCCATTTTTTGTGCTATACCTGAAAAGCATTAAAAAATATTAAAAAGAAGTATTTGACATAGATAAGTGGCAGCAATAAAATAAAAGGTAGTAAAATATCATAATTAAGGAGGATCAACTCATGGATGTAAAACAGATGAAAGAGGATTTAGGACCGGGTGCCGTATTTGATATCGGAGAAGAAAATACAGCGTTTGCACAGTATTTTACAGGAGAATGCTATTTGAAAATGCTTACGACAGAAGGTGTACCCATTGGTAACGTGAGTTTTGCTCCCGGAACGATTAATCATTGGCATGTACATCACAAAGGCGGCCAGATCCTGTTAGTGACAGGCGGCAGAGGCTGGTATCAGGAGTGGGGAAAAGAAGCACAGGAACTGCATCCGGGCGATGTGGTAAACATCCCTCCGGAGGTCAAGCACTGGCATGGTGCGGCAAAGGATAGCTGGTTTCAGCATCTGGCAGTTGAAGTTCCTGCAGAAGGCGGTTCTAATGAGTGGCTTGAGCCGGTGGAAGAGGAAGAATACAATAAATTGAAATAAAGGAGAATTTGCTATGGCAGTCAAACAAACAGCAGGAAGAACACAGCTTGGGGAATTTGCTCCAAAGTTTGCAGAATTAAACGATGACGTATTATTTGGGGAGGTGTGGAGCCGGGAGGATAAACTTTCGCTGCGTGATCGCAGCCTTGTGACAGTGGTGTCACTGATGGCACAGGGATTGACCGATGAATCTTTCCGTTACCATCTCATAAGTGCCAAAGCAAACGGCATCACAAAAGAGGAAATTGCGGAGATTGTTACCCATGCTGCTTTTTACTGCGGATGGCCTAAGGCTTGGGCGGTATTTCGCATGGCGAAGGAAGTATGGGCAGATGAAGAAACGGAACAGTAAAATCGATATTGTTGGAGATGCCTTTCAGGATGGAAAGAAAATCAAGTTTAATATGGCTACTTGGAGGGAAGAGTAATGAGAGATATGATTGAAAACAGACAGTTTGATGAAGAAAGGGCATTGTATTTTTTGCAGGGCTGTGATATTAGAAGCTGTATCTTTGCGGGACCGGCAGACGGGGAATCTGCCTTGAAGGAGTCAAGGGATGTTACCCTGACAGACTGTGATTTCTCTCTGCGGTATCCGTTGTGGCATGTGAAGGGTTTTCAAATGACCCAGAGCAGAATGGATGAGAATACAAGAGCTGCAATCTGGTATGCGGAGCATGGGATGGTTACGGACAGTATTCTCAATGGGATTAAGGCAGTCAGGGAGTGTCATGATATCAGACTGGAGGGCTGTAGGATTGTATCGCCGGAATTTGGATGGAAAAGCAGCGGAATTGTCATGAAAAATACCGAGATTGAATCAGAGTATATTTTTATGGACAGCAGGGACGTTAAACTGGAGAATGTAACAATGAAGGGAAAATATTCTTTTCAATATATGGAGAATTTAGAGATTACGGATTCGGTTCTGGATACAAAGGATGCATTTTGGCACAGCAAAAATGTTACAGTCAGAAATAGTGTGGTAAAAGGGGAATATCTGGCCTGGTTCTCGGAAGGGCTGACACTGATTGACTGTGAGATTATTGGCACCCAGCCGCTTTGTTACTGCAGCAATCTCACGCTGATTAACTGCACCATGAAAGAAACTGATCTTGCTTTTGAATATTCTGATGTGGAGGCTGATGTAAAGGGGCATATCCTCTCAGTCAAAAATCCGAAATCCGGGAGGATTGTGGCAGACAGCGTGGGGGAGATTATCCATGAAAATCCGGTTATGGAGTGTACAGGTGAGGTGTGCCTTCGTGAGAAATCCGGATGGAAGGAATCTGCCGGAAAGGTTTCTTGAGAGTATCAGACAGGTAGTTGAGGAGAGATATAGGATTGGAAAATAGGAAAGTAAACTTAATATTTGGTATTATGAGCCTGTTTCTTGTTGCGGGAATTATATGGGGCATTAGTTCAATCATAAAGACCGATGATAGAGCACAGGGAGAGCAGGAACAACAGACAACAGAGATACCAATCGAAACTGCTTATGCGGCAATGGACAACACCATGGAAGCCACAACGCAGGCCGAGATAACAGAAGAAGTAACAGAGGAGGTAACGGAAACGCCAACGGAAGAATTAACAGTAGAGGATGACCAGGAGGCGCCGATATTTCTTACATTTTCAAATACTTGTGAGATTAAGCAGGGAGATACCTTTGACATACATGACTACATTGGATACGGGGATGATGTGGATCGAAGTCCTGTGCTTTCTGTAGACGGGACAGTGGATACAGCAGTGCCGGGAACATATCCGCTCACCTTGACACTGGCAGATGCGGCGGGGCATGTGACAAAAGCTGACATGAAGGTAAATGTTGTATCAGAAGTCACTTCTTATCAGGGCGGCTCAAAAATGGAGTTTGACACATTTTCGGCGAATTACAAAACGGAGGATACGGTTTTGGGAATTGACGTCTCAAGATGGCAGGAGGACATTGACTTTGTGCAGGTGAAGAATGCAGGATGTGATTTTGTCATCATTCGGATTGGCGGCTACGATGACGGCAGCCAGTATGTGGATAAATATTACCAGACTAATATCCGGAATGCTAAGGCAGCGGGACTTTTAGTCGGCGTCTATTGGCATGCAGAGGAAAGCAGTGTACAGGAAGTAAAGAATAATGTGGCATACATGATGGAGATTTTGGATGGAGAGACGCTGGATTTTCCGATTGCATATGACTGGGAGGATTTTAGCGGATTTCAGAATTATGGAATGAACTTAAACGATCTTAACACCTGTTTTGAAACCTTTTGTGATGAAGTGAAGTTATATGGTTATGATGCGTGTCTTTACAGCAGTAAAAATTTTTTGGAAAATGTCTGGGAGAATAAGTATCAGCATCCGGTATGGCTGGCTAATTATACGTCGCAAACCACGTATACAGGAGAGTATTTTATGTGGCAGCAGGGTAATACCGGAAGGATTGCCGGAATAGGTACAGATGTGGATTTTGATATTTGGTATAGAAAATAACAGGAAGAATTCAAAAATGAAAAAACAGTACAAAATAATTAATGTTGTACTGTTTTTTTTCTATCATAATATACATATGAAAAAAATTGCAAGTGAGCAGGCAGCAAAGGCCTTACCGGATGATTTTAAAATTATGAAACAGTCTTTGTTATGTGTATTTAAATTTGTGAAAAATGTATATAAATTTGTGAAAATAAAATTATAAAAGG
>JAIDHZ010000328.1 GCA_029052995.1 Lachnospiraceae bacterium
TTATCAATCCGATTGTTCCTATCGAAATTAAATCCTCCACTCCCACTCCCGTATTATCAAATTTTTTTGCAATATATACCACGAGCCTCAGATTTCTTTCAATTAAAATACTTTTAACCTCTGTATCGTCTATTTCGTTTAACTTTTCTAACAACTCCCTCTCTTCCTCCGGCAGCAATGGCGCTGGCAGTATGTCTGCCCCTCCAATATAATGAATCTCCTTTTTTGGCATAAAAAACATACTTGCCATACTTTTCATCATGGTAAGTTTAAATTTATCATTACTAACTATATTCACCATAAAATCCTCCACTAATACAAAATACACTCTTTATGTAATAATCCCTGGTATTCTTTGTCCTGAAATAAAAATGCCGGCGCTACTGCTATAGGCTGCCGGTACAGACAATGTTTTTCATCTATCCATACCTCATCTGCCAGGAAGCAGACAAGCCAGCCATTTTCCTTACCCACACTTTGGTATCTAACAACATGAAAACTATTTTTCTTTTGTGTACTAATATTTAATATGGAGTTATAATCAAATTCCTTTTCTTCCTGCACCTTTTGTAGAAGAAGCTGTTCTTCTTTCGATAAACATTTCCCTACTGTTTTTTCGCTTAGTAATATAACCGGCTTTTGGTACAGCGTATCCCATAACATATTTCCCGTATCTAAATATACATGCTCATACACAGTTCTTTCAGCCTTAATTATTTTTATAAAATAAATGGTATCTGTATGCTGCCTGCTGCGTTTAAACAAACGCACCCCAAGCCCACATACAATACACCCTGCTCCCAATAATATGGCCCATTTATACAATGAAAGCACAGTCCATCCCATAAAAGACTTAAAATAATACATGCTGCCCCCAAGCAGGAACATAATTGTGGTGGACAGGAACCATTTTCTAACAAAGCTGCCTTCCGTTCCCCAAAACGAAATGGCAATTGTTCCCATACTAATTCCTACACAGACTGCAACACCCATGATTCCCATTAGAATATATGGAAAACATAGAAAAGGAAGCAGAATTCCGGCACCAAACATTGCACCTGCAAGCAGACGCCATATTTTTACTCTTAGCCCTAAAATTATTCCGGTCATCAAAAGTACAAACAAATCTGCCATAAAATTAATCAAAAATATGACATCTATGTATATTACTATTCTCAAGTTGTACCTCCGTATTTTTCTAATTATGCTTAGAGCATTTTTTACTTCTCCTACTTCCTTTAGCGAAAGTATATGCTTAATTATGCATGAAAAAAGTCGAAATAGCGAGTTTCCTTTCGCAAAAAGTAACAAAAAAATACCGATACAGATTGCACATATGCTTTGCTCTCTGTATCGGCTAATATTTTTATAAAAACTCTATCTTCTTTTTAAGAAATCAGGAATCTTAATTGCACCGTCAGCATCCTGCTGCGGAGTCTGTGGTCTCGCAGTAGTGACAGGACCTTCCTGCCGCTGTGTGCCTGCTGCGCTGCCCTGAGTCCCATTTAAGAAGGATGGCTTTGCAGCATTCTTTGGCTGTGGTGTATTCATTGGCTGTCCACCATAAGTAGGAGCCGTTCCCTGTGCCCCAAAGCCCGCTGCAGTATGTTCCTGTGTTGCTGCGGTCTGTCCGGCACGGTATGCAGGCTGTGAAACTCCCGGCTGTCCCTGACGATATGCAGGCTCCGGTGTAACCGGCGATGTCTGCTGAATCGGGGTAGTCGGAGCACCCATACCTTGTACTGTCTGCTGTGCCGGAATAACCGGAGCACCCATACCAGGCGCTGCAGCCGGAACACCCATGCCTGGTGTTGCAGATGTTTTCCCAAACCCTCCAATTCCGGTTGACTGATGCTGGGCAAAATTTCCATATGCATTCCTCTTTGCCGCCTGCTCAATGCCTGTTGCAATAATAGTAATGCTCACTTCGTCACCCAGTGTCTCATTATCAACTGTTCCAAAAATAATATTTACCTCATCGCCTGCAGCTTCCGTCAAATAATTTACCGCATCATATGCTTCAATCATACCAATATTACCGGCAAAATTGACAATTATATCTGTTGCGCCGGAAACCGTTGTCTCCAATAATGGAGATTCCATTGCCTGTTGAATTGCCTCAACAGCCTTATCTTCCCCACTGCCTTTGCCAATACCAATATGGGCAATACCTTTATCACGCATTACTGACTGAATATCAGCAAAATCCAAATTAATAATTCCAGGGCTTTGAATCAGATCAGTTACACCCTGAACACCCTGCTGCAATACTTCATCTGCCTTCTTCAATGCATCCGGAATGGTTGTCCGCTTATCACAAATCTGCAACAGCTTATCATTTGGTACAACAATCAATGTATCTACGTTTTCTTTAAGTCTTTCAATACCTGCAAGGGCATTATTCATACGAGGCTTACCTTCAAATGAAAATGGCTTTGTAACAACACCTACAGTCAAGATACCAAGATTTCTGGAAATCTCTGCCACAACAGGTGCTGCACCGGTTCCTGTACCTCCACCCATGCCGCAGGTAACAAATACCATATCTGCATCCTTTACCAGTTCTGTAATCTCTTCTCTATTCTCTTCAATTGCTCCGGCGCCAACCTCAGGTTTTGCGCCAGCACCTAATCCCTTTGTCAGTTTTTCACCAATCTGAATCTTAGTCGGCGCCTTTGATGTAGCAAGCACCTGCTTGTCTGTATTAATGGCAATCAAATCTACACCGTTAATATTCTCATCCACCATTCTGTTGACTGCATTGTTACCAGCCCCGCCCACACCGATTACCAAAATCTTTGCAGGTCCCTTTTCTTCAAATGTTTTTATTTCAAGCAAGGTAATATCCTCCTTATAAAATTTTTCTTTTTCAGTAAGCATACACATATATAATAC
>JAIDHZ010000329.1 GCA_029052995.1 Lachnospiraceae bacterium
CCTCTGTGTCGTGGGCTCGGATATGTGTATAAGATACATCTGATATATTAGGAACCGAGGAGGATTTGATTTATAAGGATTTAGAGGAGGAGGTAGATAGAGATCTGTTAAAAAAAGCAATGAACATTTTGTCTGATAGAGAAAAGACAATTATTGATTTGCGGTTTGGGCTTAGTAATGAGGATGGTGAGGAAATGACACAAAAGGAAGTGGCAGATTTGCTGGGTATTTCCCAGTCTTACATATCCAGATTGGAAAAAAAGATAATGAAACGATTGAAAAAAGAAATGTTGAGAATCGGCTCCTGTTAATATGAAAAGGTAATTTTTGGCGGGAGGCAGATTGTATAAAGCAGGTCGCATTTGTAAATCCTTAAACATATAAAAATGTTTAAGGAGGACGATGACATGGCACTAAATAAAGTCGTAATATGTGGTGTGAATACAGCAAAATTGCCATTGCTTACAAACGAAGAAAAAAATGAGTTGTTTTTCCGGATTGAGCAGGGGGACAAAGAAGCGAGGAGGCAATTGATTGAAGGAAATTTACGACTGGTATTAAGTGTCATACAGCGTTTTGCTGCATCTTCAGAAAATGCAGATGATTTATTTCAGGTGGGATGCATTGGATTAATGAAAGCTATTGATAATTTTGACCGCAGCTTAAATGTAAAATTTTCGACCTATGCAGTTCCGATGATAATCGGTGAATGCCGGAGATATCTGCGGGATAATAATGCGATCAGGGTATCGCGTTCCTTAAGGGATATTGCATATAAGGCAATATATGCAAAGGAACGCATCATGAGGGAAGAGGACAAAGAGCCAACGATTGATGAAGTGGCAAAAGAAATTGAGATGGATAAAGAAACGGTGGTAATGGCATTGGATGCAATTGCCACGCCTGTGTCACTGTTTGACCCGGTATATCAGTCAGAAGGGGATACTCTTTATATTATGGATCAGGTAAGCGATAAGAAAAATAAAGAGGATAACTGGGTAGAAGATATTTCACTAAAGGAGGCAATGAACAGATTGTCTGACAGAGAATATAATATTATTAAATTACGGTTTTTTGAAGGGAAAACACAGACTGAAGTAGCAAAGGAAATTGCTATTTCGCAGGCACAGGTGTCCAGGCTGGAGAAATCTGCTTTAAAGAGTATGAAAAATTATTTGGATTTTTAACAAACATTAACAAAATATTCATATAAAAAATAGTAAATGCGTTGTCATTTGTTGTAAAATATGCTATAATTCTTGGCAGTGATTATGCTTATTTGTGAGAATAGGATAATGTACGTGAAGGAGGCATATATATAATGAAGCATTTGATTTTGGTCACTTCACCACCGGCGTGTGGTAAGACTTTTATTTCAAGGCAACTTGCAAAAGCGTTGACAAATTGTGTATATTTGGACAAGGATACATTGATTGTATTGTCGAAGCAGATTTTTAAGGTTGCCGGTGAAGAATATAATCGGTCATCGGATTTCTTTCAGAGGGAAATTCGTGATTATGAATATTATTGCGTTTTAGATCTGGCATTTGAAGCATTGGATTATAATGATACGGTACTTATAAACGCACCGTTTTCTGATGAAATCCGCAACGATGAGTACTTGGATTCTTTGCGCAAAGAGCTTGCAAAGCATGATGCAGAACTTGTGGTAATATGGGTAAATACAAGAGTTGATGTATGCAAGGAACGTATGATTAAACGCAATTCTGACAGGGATACATGGAAGTTAGAACACTGGGATGAGTATATTGCAAGCTGTAATTTTAATCAGCCTGATAACATTGAAGAATTGATTGTATTTGAAAATTCTTCAGAAGAAGAATATAATGAATCCATTACTCGAGTGGTAAACCAGTTAAGAGGCGAGTAGTAAAACTGCGCTAATATAACGGCTTTTAGACGGAGTCGTTCTTTTCGTTTTCTGTGATTCTGATTTGAGGAGGATAAAATGAACAAAAGAAAACCGGTATTTGCAATTAACTGGACAGAGGTAGATTTATTAGTGGCAGGTCGTCATGATAATCCGCATCATATTTTGGGAATGCATGAGACAACAGATGGGGTTTATGTCAATGCGTATTTTCCGGGTGCAAAGTCAGTAGAAGTTGTATCAAAGGTGGATAAAGTAAAATACAAGTTAGAAAGCAATCGCGTGACTGGTTTCTATTCTGTAAAGATTCCAAATCAGACATGTTTTGTATATTATTATAATGTAGAATATGAAGATGGAACAAATAAAAAAGTAATAGATCCTTATTCTTTTGAGCCGGTGATAGACCCTATTGATATTAGCCGGTTTAATGAAGGAGAGCATTATGAAATATATGAAAAATTAGGAGCTCATCCGCGTATGTTGGATGGTGAGGATGGTGTATTGTTTGCAGTATGGGCACCAAATGCACAACGTGTTTCTGTTGTAGGTAATTTCAATGGCTGGAACGGAAAAGAACATATAATGAGAAGAATTGAATATTCAGGTATATTTGAATTGTTTATTCCGGGCTTAAGCTGTGGAGAGATTTACAAATATGAGATTCTTACAAAATCAGGGAACACTTTTATGAAACCGGATCCTTATGAAAATTGTGCAGAACTTCGGCCGGCCAATGCTTCAAAAATTGTAGATTTGTCTTATGACTGGAAAGATGATGCTTACTATTCCAAAAAGGCATTGGTAAAAAATGAGATGCCTATGAACATTTATGAAGTACATTTGGGTTCATTTAAAAGACCGAAGGATGGAAGGGAGTTTTTTACATACAGGGAGATTGCGAAGGAACTGGCAGATTATGTGGCTGATATGGGGTATACCCATGTAGAACTTATGCCGGTTATGGAACATGAAAGGGATAGCTCATGGGGATACCAGACTACAGGGTTTTATGCGCCGACATCGAGATATGGTGAGCCCGTGGATTTTATGTATTTTGTGGATTATATGCACAGTAAGGGAATTGGTGTTATTTGTGACTGGGTACCCGGCCAGTTTCCGATGTCTGAAGGAGGACTTGCGAGATTTGACGGTGAGCCGCTTTATGAGCCGCAGGACTCAAGAAGAAGTGAGAATCCAAGATGGGGTACGTATATATTTGATTATGGCAGAAACGAAGTAAAAAATTATTTGATTTCCAATGCAATCTACTGGGTGTCAAAATATCACATAGACGGACTTCGCATTGACAGTGCAGCAGCAATGTTGTATTTGGATTATGGAAAGCCATATGGTAACTGGATTCCAAATCAGTATGGCGGCAATGAAAATCTTGATGCAATAGCATTTTTAAAAGAATTAACAACTCTGATGAATGAAAGATTTCCTAATTGTATGCTGATTGTGGAAGAAGAATCCGGATGGCCAATGCTGACAGAAGATGTGTCTGCCGGGGGAATGGGTTTTGATTATCGCTGGAATACATCATGGATGAATAATTTACTGTCCTATATGGCATTAGACCCATTATATAGGAAGTATGAGCATAAGAAGCTGACAAGCGGTCTTTCCAGTGCCTGCGATGAGCATTATGTATTAGAATTTTCACACAATGAAGTGGTGGGTGGAAAAGGTTCTATTGTTTATAAGATGCCGGGAGGTTATGAAGAGAAGTTTTCGAATCTCAGACTTTTATATGGATATATGATGATGCATCCTGGCAAGAAACTACTCTGTATGGGCCAGGAATTTGCCCAGTTCAAAGAATTTAGTGAATCAGGAGAGATTAACTGGGAGCTTTTAGAATTTGATGCCCACACTATTTTGAGAAATTATGTGAAGGCACTTAACCATCTATATAAGAAAGAACCTGCGCTGTATGCATTAGACAATACTGCAGAGGGATTTGAGTGGATTAATTCAAGTTCTGCAAATGAGAGTATCGTATCTTTCATAAGAAAATCTGCAAAAAAGGAAGAAACATTATTAGTGGTTTGTAACTTTACACCTGTTGCATATGACAAATACAAGGTAGGAGTGCCATTTATGGCCAGCTATAAAGAGATTTTTTGCAGTGATTCAGTGGAATTTGGTGGAGATGGCAGTAAGAACAGGACGGATTGTGTCAGCAAACGCAGTGCCTGTGATGGCAGAGCGAATTCTATTACAATCGGATTAGCCCCTTTGTCAATGAGTATCTTTAAGGCAGGGAAAATGCCGGAAAAGACTGCAAAGAGTAAAAAAACAGTTAAGCATACAGGAAAAACGGCTTCAAAAACAGTCAGAGGGAAAGTGTCTGCGGGTGAGAAAGCGGATTTTGAAAAGTAAACAGAAATTTAGTGCAGGTAGGCATATACAGGCTGTCGCAGGAAATGTTTTTATGCGGTGGCTTGTATTCGCTTTTGATGAATACGGGGAACAGGGAATATGGTTTTAGCAAAACATTTGACAGATGATGTGAATGATATAGCAAAAAACGCAGAGGAATCTGCAGGACTGTTGAAAGAAACTTTGGACAGCCTTATTGGATGGCTGGTCAGCAAAACAGGAAGTGTAATTGTTGCAATTATTGTCATACTGGCAGGCATGAAGCTGGTAAGTATGTTTTTAAAGCTGTTAAAACGTTCCTTTGAGCGTTCAAAAATGGAAGAATCCGTGGCAGGATTTTTATTATCTGCTATACGGATAATGGGATATATACTGGTGTTTTTGACAGCGGCAACTGTGGTCGGGTTTGAGGTTACAAGCTTTGTAACAATTTTGGGAACCGCCTCGCTTTCCATAGGTCTTGCACTGCAGGGAGCGCTTTCAAATTTGGCGGGAGGCGTTTTGATTCTTGCATTAAAGCCATTTCAAATCGGAGATTATATTATTGAGAATAACAAAAATAATGAAGGAACTGTAGTATCCATTGATATTTTTTATACAAGGCTTTGTACCCCTGATAATAGAGTAGTGGTTATTCCAAATGGTATTTTGGCGGATAACAGTTTGGTAAATCTGACAAATGAGGACAAAAGAAGGGTTGAAATTAAAATTTCCATTGCCTATAATACAGATATGCAAAAGGTAAAAAAGCTGGTATATAATCTGTTGAATGCAGATGGGCGTATTTTACAGGAAGAACCAAAGGACGTGTTTATTGATTCATTTGATGACAGCGGAATGACACTGGGTATTCGGGCATGGGTGTCAACAAATGATTACTGGCCGGTTACATGGGAACTTCGGGAGCAGGTAAAAAAGGTTTTTGACAGCAATGGAATCGAGATACCATATAACAGGGTTGAAGTGGATATGTTACAAGTAAAATGCATCAAAGAACAGGAAAGGTGATTATTATGAAAGCAAAAGATTATGGGCTAAATAAGCAGGATATTATTGATATTTCCGATAAGTATATGTTTGATATAGGATACCGTTTTCCCATCGTGGTTGAAGAGTCAAAAGATGTAACAATACAGGATATTGATGGTGAGGAGTATCTTGATTTCTTTGCAGGGATTGCGGTAAACTCTGCCGGAAATTGCAACGAAAAAGTAGTAAAAGCTATCAGGGATCAGGCGGAACAGACACTGCATACCAGCCTGTACCCTTACTCTGTTCCACAGGCAATGCTTGCAAAGCTTATCTGTGAAACTACAGGTTTTGACCGCATTTTCTTTCAGAATTCAGGAACAGAGGCAAATGAAGCAATGATTAAAATGGCACGGAAATACGGGGTAGAAAATTGTAATCCTAACCGTTTTGAGATTGTTACGGCAAAGAAAGGGTTCCATGGAAGAACCTTTGGCTCGCTTACGGCAACCGGTCAGCCGGATAATGGCTGTCAGATTGGATTTGGACCGTTGCTTCCGGGATTTATTTATGCGGATTTTAATGATTTGGATAGCTTTAAAGCTGCTGTGACAGAAAATACCATTGCAATTATGGTGGAGCCCGTACAGGCAGAAGGAGGCGTATATCCTGCCACAAAGGAATTTTTACAGGGGCTTAGGGAGCTTTGTGATGAAAAAGGGATGCTTTTACTGTTTGATGAAGTACAGACAGGCTGGGGGCGATGCGGAGATACAATGGCATTTATGCATTATGGAGTGAAGCCGGATGCAGTTTCCATGGCGAAGGCGATGGGGGGCGGACTGCCGCTTGGTGCACTGGTGACAACTGAGAAGTATTCTAGAGCATTAAATCCGGGTTCCCACGGATGTACATATTCCGGTAATCCGGTCTGCTGTGCTGCGGGATATGCCCAGCTTACAGAGATTTTAGACCGAAAACTGGCAGATAATGCCAAAGAAATGGGTAATTATTTTATGGAACAGTTAAAGACCCTGCCTGATGTTAAAGAGGTGAGGGGACTTGGACTGTTGGTAGGGCTTGAATTTGCAGATACCGATGCAGCAGCCATAAAGGTAAAGGCAATGGAAAAGAAGCTTTTAGTAACTGCGACCAGTAACAGGATTATACGTATGGTGCCTCCGCTGATTATTACAAGAGATGATTGTGACAGGGCAGTCAGTATTTTAAGGGAAGCAATTCTTGAGGTGCGAAAGTAAAATTACAGAAGTTAGCATGACAGCGGAAGGAAACTAAATAAAATCAAAAAATAACGTGTATTTCCAAAATAGGATTTACACGTTATTTTTAAATGATTAGTTTTAATCTGGCTGACAAGATTTGAACTTGCGACCTCTACATCCCTAAC
>JAIDHZ010000033.1 GCA_029052995.1 Lachnospiraceae bacterium
TATTGAAGCAAATAGAACAAGAAAAACTAATTTGAAATTATAATTTTTTAAATGATAATTTGCAAACATTATAATCTCCTACAATTTATTATTACTTTACAGATTTTGTTTTCATATCCTTAATTGGTATATTGGCATATAATGCCGGTACACTCCCATTGCCGCCTTCTGATTCAGTTTGTGTAATCTGAATATCTAATCCACCGGCATCAATTTCCATATAACGGGATATAACATCAATAATATCATTTTTTATTTGTTCCATAACATCAGGAGAACAATTGGCACGGTCTGAAACAAGTAATAGTTTTAAACGATCCTTGGCATAATCACCTGATGTCTTTTTCTTGTTAAATAAATCAAATAATCCCATAATAACGCTCCAATCTTATTAATTAGATTTTTTGAACAACTTGGATAATTTTTTGAAGAATCCGGAATTATTTAAATCTACAAACTCCACTTCTTCGCCTAATACACGCTTACAAATGTTATAGTAGGCCCTTCCGGCTAAAGAATTATCGCCAACCAAAGGCTGCCCCTGGTTAGTAGCAATAACAATATTTTCGTCATCCGGAACGGCTCCAATCAAATCGATTGCGAGAATTTCGACAACATCTTCTATCGACATCATCTCCCCTCTTTTTACCATATCCATACGGATTCGGTTTACAATTAAATCAATTTTCTTAATTTCATTTGCTTCTAATAAACCAATAATACGGTCTGCATCACGGATAGCAGATACCTCTGGCGTTGTTACAATGAGTGCCCGGTCTGCAGCAGCGATTGCATTTTTAAATCCCTGTTCAATTCCGGCAGGACAGTCTAAAATTATGTAATCAAATTCCTTTTTTAATTCTTCTACCAGCTTCTTCATCTGTTCAGGAGTAACTGATGTCTTATCTTTTGTTTGGGCAGATGGCAGTAAAAACAGATTGGAATATGTTTTATCCTTAATTAAAGCCTGCTTATACCTACAATTTCCCTCAACAACATCAACAAGATTATACACAATACGATTTTCAAGCCCCATGACAACATCCAGATTTCTCAATCCAATATCTGTGTCAATTAAAACCACCTTTTTATCAAGTTTTGCTAATCCGGTACCAACATTTGCTGTAGTGGTTGTCTTACCAACTCCTCCTTTACCGGATGTAATTACGATAACTTCACTCATCTCTTATCCTCCATTATTTCCTGAATTGCTGACCTTGTTATTGACTCCATATATATGTCATCATTAATAACAGTAGCAATCATCGCTTCTTTTTTTGATATATTTTTATGCTTTACATCAGCACTTTTAGCGATAACATTTGCAATTTGTATCTGCATGGGATTCATTGACATTGCCATAACAAATGCATTACGATTTCCATCTGCCCCCGCTTTTACACTACCCTTTAATGTACCAATTATTATTATATTTCCACCTGCTACAACTTTAGCACCCGGATTAACATCTCCAATAATAATCAAAGAGCCCTTTGCCTCTAATGATTGTCCCGAACGTAAAATTCCCTTATAAAACATTCCATTACCATCAGTATTTTTCGAAGGTGCAGTACTTGTAATAACCTTTTCTTCGACATGAACAGGTTCCGAATCCATTTTTATATCTTTTGAAGATTTTTCTTCGTTTTCTTCTTCCTCACGTATAATATCATAAAATGTTGTTTCCAGTTCACTATTTTCTTCTAATACGTATCGTATATTCAATTTGGAATGTGTTTCAATTACTGATAAAATATGGTCCAATTCTTCATTTGAGATTTCCCGTCCTTCAAATGTAACTGCTAATTGTTTTTTACTGTCAAAAAAGTGTTCTGCCTTTGCCAGTCTGTCAATCAATGCTTCTATTAATGCATCAAATTCCAGCTCTTTATCTAATACAATTGAAATTCCATATTTATTTCCCTTTATTATGACTGGATTTTTCATATACGTCTTATTCCTCCAAGTATAAAACAATTCTTACGACACCACTATATAACATTTTGGTAAAATCAGCAAGCAATTTACGTTAATCAGAAATGCTTACATTACCTGTTATAGATGCATTCTCTAATTTCTCAGGGTCAAAATAATATGCATAGATTAATCCTGCCAGCTCTTCAGCATTACCGGATGAATATCCATATGGTATGACAGTCGTGACAGAAATCTTAGGTGCGTTAAATGGTGCATATGATACAAAAAGTGCGTGGCTTGGTCTTATCAAACTCTCCTCGGCTGTACCTGTCTTACCTGCAACGTCTACTTTAATCTGATTAATTAAGGCCTTTTCATCAGTGTGCTCCTTTACAACACGCCTCATTCCATTATGAACTGTATTCCATAATGCCTGATTTATATTTACTGTACCATGTATATTA
>JAIDHZ010000330.1 GCA_029052995.1 Lachnospiraceae bacterium
TCCATATCCTCTACACGCTGTGTCAATGTTTCCATGTTATTACGAACAGCAACAAAAGCTCCTGTTGCATTTTCCACCATACGGTTCTGCTGGTTCATGGCATCAATAGATGTCTGTACCACTTCTGCAGCATTCTGGGCATTTACATTCAGTTCCATAACGATTCCTGAAATCTTTTCCGTGGATACCCTTGTTTCCTCTGATAAGTTTCTAATCTCATCTGCCACTACAGCAAATCCTCTGCCTGCCTCCCCAGCTCTCGCACTCTCAATGGATGCGTTTAATGCAAGAAGATTGGTCTGGCTTGAAATCGAAAAGATAACCTGCGTAATCTCCTGCACCTCTTCCGCTTTCTTCTGCAGTTCTTTCATAGAATCTGCCACATGGGAATTAGTCCTCCCAATCATATCTGCTTTTTCCCGTATATGGTTTATTTCCTCCAAATTCTGCTCCACAACCTTAGTAGAATCAACTGCAGCTTTTACCATAACCCTAGCATTTTCCGCAGTTTCATCTATAGCATCTTTAATCATTGCCGTCATTCTGGTCTGTTCCTGAACACTGTCTGCCGTGGTCTGTGTTCCTTCCAAAATCTCACGGATAGAACTATGTACAACACTGGAAGAGTCCTTCAGGTTCTCAATAAGGTCATCTGCATGCCCTACTTCATTTGTAACCTTTTCCGATACTCTCAAAATGTCCTCAATAAGTTTACCCTGTATTCCCTTTTCATCCTCCAAGGCACCAACCATGTCATGGGTAAATTTGATATAAAGCTTAGCAGTAATATGGTTTACAATAATCACAATAAGACCAACTATAATACTTATAAAAGCAATCCCATCTTGTGAACCCAGCAAATATCCGTTACTTCCCCACACAATAATACGCAAAATGGTAATCCCCAGCGTCAAAGCAAAAATCAGCTTTTCAAATTTGGCATCACAGTATAAAATCGCAGCAATCAATACCGGATAAATGTAAGAAATGACCATTACATTTTTTCCGGTTATCATCAGATAGCCCCATCCAATAATAAAACCAATCAGCATAGCATATCTCAATCTTTCGCCGGTTCTGTTTCTCTTATACAAAACCCAGTTAACAGCTACACTTAAAAGTAAAATAATTATAGGTCCAATCCCCATCTTCCCATACGCAGTTTCTTGAACAAAGGTTTGAATACACAAAGCAAATATCAGCAGCAGCTCTAAAATAGTAATACTAATTATCGCCAGATGGTTTGTTTTGGCATTCCTGTTTTCCAGACTGCTGTACTTTCGTTCCCCCTCTGTGCTTGATGCTGTTACTGTTTCTTTCATCTGTTTTTCCTCCAATCCCACCATGCTATTCCCTGCATATCTTTAATTAAATATTATAACACATCATCATGTATTTTAAAATATATTTTCATATTGCGGCATTTCAAGCTGAAGATTTATTTCAATACCCTTTTACTTCAATACACTTCTCAAAGCATCGAATAATTTTTCCACATCAATAGGCTTTGCTATGTGGCCGTTCATTCCGCTTTTTAATGCCTCCTGCCTGTCTTCCTCAAAGGCATTGGCAGTCATGGCAAAAATCGGTATGGATGCAAGTTCCTGATTTTCCAGACTCCGAATTGCTTTCGTTGCTTCATATCCATTCATCACCGGCATCTGGACATCCATTAAAACCAGCTTATAATATCCAGGCTGGGATTTTTGCAGCATATCCACGGCAATCTGTCCATTCCCTGCAACCTCCGCATCAAATCCCGCATCCCCTAAAATCGCAACAGCTATTTCCTGATTCAGCTCATTATCCTCTGCCAGTAAAATACGCCCTCCCCTAAATTCATCAGACGTCTTATCAATATCAAGCTCATACGTTTTGTCCACGTTTACAACGGAGCGCAGACAATTTTTTAATTCTGACAAAAACAACGGTTTGCCACAAAATGCTGTAACACCGGCATCCCTGGCCTCATCTGCAATATCAGACCAGTCATATGCCGTCAAAATAATTGCCGATTCCTCAGGTTTTGATATTTTCCTGATTTGTCTTATGGTCTCAATCACATCCATATCCGGCAGCAGCATATCAATAATATATACACGGTAATTACAGTCCTGCCCTGCAGCCTGGCTTGCGCGGAACAATGCCTCCTCACCGGAACATACCCATTCCGGCTGCATCCCAATCTGCCTGAGCAGAAATGCCACATTAGTGCAGACTTTACAATCAGCATCCACCACCAGAGCCCTGCATTTTTTCAGTTCTGGTATATCCCGTGAATCCTCTGCTTTTGTATCCAGCCGGAAAGTAAAAGAGACTGTAACCTCAGTACCCACTCCCAGCTCGCTTTTCACCTCAATGGTTCCATTCAGCATATCCACAATATTCCTGGTAATTGCCATTCCAAGTCCCGTTCCCTGAATTCCGCTTATAGTCGTATTTTTTTCCCTTTCAAACGGTTCGAAAATGTGGGATAAAAATTCCCTGCTCATGCCTATTCCTGTATCCCTCACACAAAATTCGTAATCTGCATACCCCTTTGATGCAGCGGCTTTTTCTGTAATACGCAAACTTATGCTTCCTTCCGGATTCGTATACTTTATAGAATTACTGATTATATTCAAAAGCACCTGATTCAACCGCAGCTTATCACAATAGATTCCCTCATGAACCACATTCACTGCCTCCATACTCAATTCAAGCCGCTTTTTATGTACATCTGCCTGTACAATATTATTCAATTCGTACAAGATATCCGACAGACTGCATGATATCTCTTCAAACTTCATCTTGCCGCTTTCAATTCTGCTCATATCAAGAACATCATTAATCAGGTTCAGCATATGGTTTCCTGATGCCGTAATCTTTTTAAGATATTCTAAGACCTGCTCTTTGCAGTCAATACGTGCAGCTGCCAAAGTTGTAAAACCAACTATTGCATTCATCGGTGTGCGGATATCATGGGACATATTGGAAAGAAACAAACTCTTTGCCTTGTTTGCCTTGTTTGCCTGTAATAAAGCATCCTCCAGTAATTTCTTTTGCTCCATTTCATTCCGCGTCTCTTCATCCACACTGCGAAATCCCAGAACGGCACTGCAGTCGCCATCTAGCCCTCCTGCACTCGCAACCTTCATCTCGTAATATTTTATTTCATCATTTATTAAAGTACGGTAATTGACGGTATATAGCTGTCTTTTTTCCAATTCCCGCTTTATTCTCTCCTTAGAACATTCCCGCCTCATCATTTCCCGGTCGTCTTCATAGACAAACTTACAAATATAGCTCTCCATATTTTGCTTAATTGATGTTCCCTTGGCAAAAGCAGTTCCGAACACAGAACGGCTATACTCATCAACTCTTATCGGAAACCCTATTCCTGTGTCCAGGTTAAAAAAGCAGACCAGATTATAATCCATGCTCAGTGCCTGTAGCAGCTC
>JAIDHZ010000331.1 GCA_029052995.1 Lachnospiraceae bacterium
ATTTGTGTATAAGAGACAGCAGTAAATAATGCCCCTTTAAAAGACAATGTAAATTGGTGGCCAATTACTCCCGCCCCAATTATTTTCGCTGTCACCAGGCTGATTATCTCTGATAACAAAATTGCAGCCGGAAGACCAATGAAAAGTGCCCACACACTGCTGTAAACATCCTCCGCCAACAACCATAAAAACAACCGGCTTCGTTTCATGCCAAACATCATCATAATACCGAATTCATGATTTCTACGTTCTAACTGATATTTTGCTGCAAAATAAATCAAAAAGAAAATCAGAAAAAGAGAAAACACATATACTCCGGGAATCAGCCCTAACAGCCTGTTTACTGCATCACTTTCCATTTTTCTCAAGAAAGCAATCACATCCTGTTTTTCCAGTGACAATACTACATAAAAAGCAACAATAGAAACTATTAATGACAAAAAATATATTCCGTTTTCTTTATAACTTCTTTTATTGTTTCTCCTGATATACTTAAAAAACATTGGCACTTCCCCCTCCCAACTGAGCCATAACTGAAATAATTCTCTCATAGAAATCATGTCGACTTTCTTCCGGAATCTGTCTTCGAAGTTCGTGAAAAATCACACCATCCTGTATAAACAAGATCCGTGAACAGTAACTGGCAGCATTTGCATCGTGGGTCACCATCATAATCGTTGAATGATTCCACTGGTTTAATCCCGCCAATTTATCCATCATGCTTTTTGCATTTTTACTGTCCAATGCTCCTGTAGGCTCGTCTGCTAAAATAATATCCGGATTTAAAATCAATGCTCTTGCTGCTGCTACCCGCTGCTTCTGTCCTCCCGACATCTGGGATGGAAATTTATCTAATAACTCTTCAATTTCTAAATAATCTACCAGCTCATTAAAATTGTCTGTCACCTTCTCTCCGTGAATATCCACCGGCAGCAATATGTTTTCCCTTCCTGTTAAATTATCTAGAAGTTCAAATTCCTGAAACAGGTAACCGATTTTGTTTCCACGGTAACCGGCCAGTCTCTTTCCTTTGAATACACTGATATCCTCTCCATCTAACAATATTCTTCCATTTGTAGGGCGTATCATGGTGGCGATACAGTTTAATAGTGTGGTTTTACCGGAGCCACTGCTTCCCATAATCCCCAAAAATTCCCCTTCCAGTACACTGCAGGATAATCCGTTTAACGCATTTGTCGTATTCCCATTCCCACCATAGACTTTATATAGTGATTGTACCTCTAATATTTTTTTCCGCATTTTGATACCCTCCATCTTTTCATTTGGTAAGGAACTGTTCAGAAATAATTTTTAAATAGTGCGCAGGATTTTTCTTCGATAGTGCTGCTCAAAAATCAGGCGCATAGTGGGCTATGTAACTGATTTTTGAGTAGTGCTATTGTAGGAAAAGACAAGCAATATTAAAAGTTATTTCTGAACAGTTCCTAACTTGATTATATCGAAATGTTTTTAAAAATAACACTTACATATCTTGTAAGGTTGGAGGGATTTATTATTTTTCACTGTAAGCTGATGTTTGTTCCTCAAATTTATCCGGTTCTTCAAACATCATCTGATATAATGCTTTCCAATCAATTCCTAAATAGGATATGAGTGTGAAATCTTATAGACACTTAATAAAATTAATAGGTTACAGCCAAAGCCGGAATAGCAACTTATAATAACAGTAAACGTACAATGATAACCGCAAATGAACACTTTTTTATAAAAAAATCCCCTCCCACTTATAGTAATTTATATTACAAATTGGAATAAATATAAAACATTATGTAAAATATAGTTGACAAAATGTCGTAACACTGATATTATACAGTTAAGCCGATGACAGTGAAGGTGATTTGTGAAAATTCACTCAATAGGTATTGCTTTGCAGAATAAGTTACAAAATTAAGGAGGAGTCAAAAGTGAAATTATGTGAATTTGCAAAAAAGCAAACAATTTTATTTTGTATCATGGTATGTGCTGTATTTTTAGGATTAATTTTGTCATTAGATAATCTTTGTATGAATGTATTTACAGATGTATATCCATACATTGTCTCAATGGGTACGGAGTTGATCGTAACAATTGCAGCGGTGATTTTATTATTTCTAAGCGGACAGATAACGGTATTGAAGCGTAAAGGTTTAGGTGTGGGAAGAGGGCTTTTGTCAGGATTATATTTTTTGATTATAAGTATTTTAGCTATTTTATCCAATTTATTTTTGGCAGTACATGAAGGGAAAACTCTGCAGCCTTTCTATCTCATTGCTGCATTTGCAGTTTATATGATCTGCATCGGTTTAGCAGAGGAATTTATTTTTCGTGGAATTGTTGCTGATCTGCTATTGAAGAAATTTGGTACGTCTAAAAGTGGTATTTGGAAGGCTGTATTTGTATCTGGTATTTTATTTGGGCTGTCACATTTAGTGAATATCTTAGTGAGTGATATAGAGGGAGTGTTGGTACAGGTTGTAATTGCATCTATGATGGGAATGGTGTTTGCAGCAATATATTATCGTTGTGGTAATATCTGGGCGGTTGTTATGATACATATACTGAATGATTTTGCAGCAGACATTACAAATGGACTGTTTGGTGGTGGTACGTTGACGGATTCCATCTCAGAATACAGTCCGGTAAAGTTAATTGCGTGTATTCCTTATATTATCATCCTGTTTATATTATTGCGAAAAAAGAAAATTGGCAGCATTGCAGATAATATGAAAATAAAACTAGTTACAAAATGAAAGGTAGATGAGATTATGAGAGAAGACAAATTATTGAAATTGAAGAAAGTGTCAATTATTTTATCAGTGTTAGCAATAGCAATATGTATTGGTTTTGGAATTTATGGTAAATCCGTTGCTAAAAATCATGATATAACGATTTGGGTTATAATGGGATTATCAAATTTTAGTCTTTTATGTGGAAATTTATATAGTCTTAATCAGAAATAAATAGAAATTTAGAGATAGGAGGTCTCAGTATGAAGCTGGAGATTAAAAATGTTACAAAATCTTTTGGCGAGAAAGAAATATTAAAAGGTATCTCTTTTTCGGCAGAAAGTGGTAAGGCGTTAGGTCTGTTAGGAAGAAATGGTGCAGGTAAGACGACAACAATCCGTATTTTAATGGATGTGTTTCATGCAAATAGCGGTGAGATTTTGTTGGACGGAAAAAGTTTTGAACCTCATAAGGTGCAGATTGGTTATCTGCCGGAGGAAAGGGGACTTTATCCCAAACGCGTCATTTTAGAGCAGATGGTATATTTGGCAAGATTACGTGGGGTAGATAAGACAAAGGCAATAGAGAATTCAAGAAAATGGCTTGAGAAGCTTGGTGTAATTCAATATGAAAAGAGTCTTTTAGAGACATTATCCAAAGGAAATCAGCAAAAGGTCCAATTGGCATCTACACTGGTATGTGACCCGGAAATCGTAATACTGGATGAGCCATTTAGTGGTCTGGATCCCGTTAATTCCCAGATTCTACAGGAGGTTGTGAAAGAACTGATTGCAGATGGCAAAATTGTCATTTTTTCCAGCCATCAGATGAGTTATGTAGAAGAATTCTGTGAGGATGTGGTAATTATCAATCAGGGAGAAGTAATATTAAATGGAAACCTTCAGCAGATTAAAAAAGAGTTTGGCAGGAACCAGCTTGTAGTAAGTGATGTAAAACGGGCACAGGCAGATATGGAAAAGCTGCTGTATGAAAAGCTGTCTGAATATGTAGAGGTGACAGGAAAGACAAAGGAAGATGTGATTGTAAAGCTGTCTGCCGGGGTAAGCAGAAATCAGTTTTTACAAAGACTTGTTTCTATGGAGGATATAGAATTAGAGCATTATGAAACATATAAACCGTCATTAAATGATATTTTTGTTGCAAAGGTGGGTGAGGAATCATGAAACGTTTTTTTACTGTATTTGAATTTGAACTGATGAGCTACATTAAGAACAGATCTTTTATGATTACCACAATTTTAGTGGCTGTACTTTTGGGGGCTGTTACATTTTTACCAAGATTTGTTGATATGTCAGATATGCTGGGAATTTCATCAGAAAAGGAAACATCTTCTGATGAGAAAAAGGAGGAACCTGCACTGCTTGGTCTTGTGGATGAAAAAGGATATTTTTCTAATACAAGCATACTGGAACAGGCATTTCCCAATACGCAGTTTGTCGTTATGAACAGCGAAAAAGATTTAAAGAAATCTGTGGAAAAAGAAGAGACAGAGGCCGGTTTTTATGTGGTAGATGATATGAATTATCATTATTATGTTTTAAACAGGGATATGTCAGATGAAAGACGGGTAATATTTGATAAATTATTAGGTATGGTTCATAAGCAGGTTTATTGTCAGGAAAATAATCTGGACTATGAGACTTTTGCTGCAAATTATGAAGCACCGGTCAATTGTGATGAACAGGTTCTCGGTAAGGATGCAGCAGACAATTTCTGGTATTGCTATGCACTGGTTATTATCATCTTTATGGTAATTATTATGTATGGAGTTATGATTGCTACAGCCGTAACTTCCGAAAAAAGCAACCGCTCTATTGAGATTTTAGTAACCAGTATCGATTCAAAGTATCTGCTATTTGGCAAGGTATTTGCCGGTGCATTTGCTGTTGTGGTACAATTAACATTAATACTCGGTGCTGCTCTTGTCGGATATGGAATCAATCACGGATTCTGGGGAGATAAACTGGATATGCTGTTAGACATACCGATAAATGTACTGATTACCTTTGGAGTATTTGGAATTGGAGGATTTTTATTCTATGCATTCCTATATGGAGCATTAGGAGCATTGGTGTCTAAGACAGAGGACATTAATAAGTCGGTGGGTTCTCTACAGATGATCATTATGATTGTGTATTTTGCAGTACTGTTTCAATTAGAAAATGTAGACGGAACGATTATGAAGGTATGTTCGTATCTTCCATTTAGTTCCTATTCTGCAATGTTTGTAAGAGTGGGAATGGGTAAAGTAGTAACCTGGGAGGTTGTGATATCCGCTATTATTTTATATGCATCTATTTTCTTTGTGGGATGGCTTGGTGCAAAAATTTACCGGATGGGAACGTTACGGTATGGGAATCCGATTAAGTTTAGCAATGCACTAAAGGATATAAAGAATGCAGAATAAATGGATATGAATACAATAGGAGCAATAGCGGTTTTGCTGCTTGTAGTAAGCAGCAGTGCTTTGGCAGTTCATAACAAAAAGAGAAACGATGATAAAAAGAAATAAATAGAAATAAATAGCAACAATGAGTTAGGTGCTAAGAAGCAGAGCCTGCATGCAGGTAAGGTAACAAATTTAAGGAGGTGAGTTACATGGATATGAATACAATAGGAGCAATAGCGGTTTTGCTGCTTGTAGTAAGCAGCAGTGCTTTGGCAGTTCAGAACAAAAAGGAAAACAAAGATAAAAGGTAATAAATTTAAGGAGGTAAGTCACATGGATATAAATACAATAGGAGCAATAGCAACTTTGCTGCTTGCAGTAAGCAGCAGTGCTTTGGCAGCTCAGAACAAAAAGGAAAACAAAGATAAAAGGTAATAAATTTAAGGAGGTGAGTCACATGGATATGGATACAATAGGAGTAATAGCAGTTTTGCTGCTTGCAGTAACCAGCAGTGCTTTGGCAGTCCAGAACAAAAGGGAAAAAGATAAAGATGAAAAGGGAAAAGATAAAGATGACAAAAAGAAATAAACAGCATCAGCGAGCCAGGCATTAAGATGATGTAAAAATAAAATGACAAATTGCAATTGTGCGTTCGGGCAAAGGAGGGAAAGTTTGAAAAAAATAAAGGGGAATACGATGGTTGGAATCGGGTTGATGATTTTTTCAGTGACATTGCTATTACAAAATATGTTTGGCTGGAATGAGGGAATGATTCATGGTATAATCTGTGGTATATATGGTTTCTCGATAGGTTTAGAACTATTGGGAAACATAAAGATTCGAAAAGAAAGCAATTAGAATAAAGGAGATGAAATGAATGAAGGATAAGAAATATTTTGCATTACGGCTAGTGGTGGGAATATTACTGTGTGTGGCAATCGTTTATGATACGTCAAAAACAAATCAGCACACACCGGACGATATGAATATGCAAAGTATCAATGCAGAGGTTAACGTTTCGAAAGGAATTGCACAGCCGGAAAGTACAATGCAAAATATTTCAATCTCAGAAGAAGGTTCTTATGTATTTCAGGTAAACTGTAAACCGGACCATGAAGGGCTTGTGACAGGATGTGTGATCTATGACGAAAAAGAACAGGTAGTATTCTCCTGTAGTGGAGAAGAGTGGACGGCAGAATCATCCAAATTAAATCTGAAGGTGGGAAAATATAGGGTTGAGTTTTGCTATCTGGCAAATGAGAATGCTTATAAGAAGTTTTGGAGCGATGCCGGAGAAGAGCTTTCCAAAGATGCCGAATACAAGTTTCCAGATGACGGCGAATGGAATATCTGTCTGGAATATGGATACGGAGAGGTAAAAGGAGAAAGTTTGGAATACTATCTTGGGGTTGTGATAGGAATTGCAATAGGAATTATGTTTGTAGCATTCCTAAAATGGCTTATTCAGAAAATGGGAGGGAAATTTGGCTGCAAAAATTGTAAGGAATCATATGATGAAAGACAGATGATTGCAAGGGGGCAGGCATATAAGACTGCATTTTTTACGCTCATGTTCTATATGTGTATTGTATCCTTTATCAGTGAGTTCTCAGGGAATCCATTGTTGATGTCCTTTACAGGTATCTGGATTGGAGTTTGTTTGTCGATTATTGTGTTTGCAATCGTCTGCATCATAAAAGATGCCTATATGTCGCTCTATGAAAATGCGAAAGGCATTATTATGATGTTTCTGGTGGTGGGAATTTCAAATATTGGAATTGGGATTCTGAATCTTGAAAAACAGCCAATGATAGAAAATGAGTCACTCTCCACTCATTGTATCAATCTGATTGTGGGAATTATGTTTTTGATTATACTGGCTGTTTTTTGTGGAAAACTGCTCTATGATAAGCGAAATACCAAAGAGGAGGAGTAGCCAATGAAAAATCTTAAAATGAAATCCGCAAGGGCTGCTCTTGATATGTCACAACAGGATCTTGCTACAGAAGTAAATGTTTCGAGGCAGACCATTAATGCAATTGAGAAAGGAGATTACAATCCTACCATCAATCTGTGCAGGGCAATCTGTAAGACTCTAGGTAAGACATTGGATGAATTGTTCTGGGAGGAGGAATAGGAAGATATCTACTCATACGTTTGTCACAGGCAGGAATAATTTTAACTGGTAAAAGAATTTGATTTATGGTATACTACACATAAAATATTTGTTTATCATCATTTGATTGTGGTTACACTTATGAGTAGGCAGGTCGCCATGATAAAAATGTCTGAAGTCTTTTTTAAAGACTCGGATATAGCTATATATAAGGAGGAAACAGTTATGGCACAGACAGTAAATAAAGATATGTTAATAGGTGAGATTATCGGAATTGATCCAGGGAATGCGGCAATTCTAATGTCACATGGCATGCATTGTCCGGGATGCCCTTCCGCACAGGGTGAGACATTAGAGGAAGCAGCACAGGTTCACAGCATGGACGTGGACGTATTGCTTTCTGATATTAACGGATATCTTGCGAAAAAAGAGGCATAGAACAATAAAAATATATTAATAAAAGAGGTCGCACTGCGACCTCTTTTTTAAATGCTCGACAACGTCTGAATAGCATCCTTCTTAATAATTATCTTAAAATGCTCTGAAAAATAATAAGGCATTGCATAGTTCGATTTCACCTTAGTGCCATACTCACTTAACAGGTTGCAAACCCGTTGGTAATTTTCAATATCACCGGATTCATTGTTAACGATTAGATAATAGAGGTTATCAACCGGACTCTTGTATAAAGAATTTTCATCATGGTAAATCGGAGCAATCATAACAGCAGCCTTGCTGATATCGTTAATATTCTGGAAAGAGAATATACGGTAGGTTGATTTGGGCTCATTTTTCTTTGCGTTGTTTTTCTTTTCAGACTTCTTTTTTGCTACATTTTCCCTTATTGCAGCCGAAAGTGGAATAAAGTTTGAACCTTTACTATCCTCATTCTGTTTCTTAACCTGTTCAATATTTTCCACAATGTCGGAAATAGTTTCCATAAGAGAAGCTGCATCGTTAAAAATAGAAAGATTATCTTCATCGACAATATTATCATCTTCCAATGAATCATCAGTTTCAATTTCTATATCAGAATATTTGGAAAATCTTGAAAAACGTGTATCTAATTCTTCAGGATCCTCAACCTTCGTTATAA
>JAIDHZ010000332.1 GCA_029052995.1 Lachnospiraceae bacterium
GATAATCCCTGATAGCTCAATGGTAGAGCACACGGCTGTTAACCGTGGTGTTGTAGGTTCGAGCCCTACTCGGGGAGCTACCTGGTTACCAGTATTAGAAAGATTTGGTTAAAGGTATTTACGTTAACTAAGTGTAGGCACCTAAAGTACATGCAAAATATGTTTTTACGGCCCCATGGTCAAGCGGTTAAGACATCGCCCTTTCACGGCGGTAACACGGGTTCGATTCCCGTTGGGGTCATTAGTATCAGAAAAGAAAATATGCCGATATGGCTGGCATTGAACACTTGGCGAAGTTTACTGAGCCTAGTGAGAAAGCCCACCTGAGACCTTAACGAGCAAAGCGAGTTTAGTTCGAACGGTGCAATTGGCAAGAAAGAAAAATATGCCGATATGGCTCAATTGGCAGAGCAGCTGATTTGTAATCAGCAGGTTGAGGGTTCGAGTCCCCCTATCGGCTTGACAAGAGTTAGATATTGTGTTACAATATTATCTGTTGTTTGTAGATTAAAAGATACAATAATTTCTAGTAATATTACTAGATATATATGGATGGATTCCCGAGTGGCCAAAGGGGACAGACTGTAAATCTGCTGCATATTGCTTCGGTGGTTCGAATCCACCTCCATCCATTTTAATTTAATATCGCGGGGTGGAGCAGTCTGGAAGCTCGCCGGGCTCATAACCCGGAGGTCATAGGTTCAAATCCTGTCCCCGCTACTCAATACTTATTAAGTATTATGCCCAGATAGCTCAGTTGGTAGAGCAGAGGACTGAAAATCCTCGTGTCGCTGGTTCGATTCCGGCTCTGGGCATTTTCTATTTTTTGCAATACATGGATGGTTAATAAGAGAAAGAGAGTTTGTTGTGAATTATAGTAAGTACGCTTTGGTCAGAGTTACGATAATAAGAATAACACAAGAAACACAATATCCAAAGTGGGCTGAATGCAGACTTAAAGATGCGTATGGCAGAGAGCATATCTTTGTCGATAAGCTGCCAATATTCACAGAACATGATGTTGATGTTTCAGAAGTTCCGACAGAAGGAGTAATTCGCTGTTATGTAGAAAAGGAGAAAGACAATAAACTGCATCAAAAAGGGATTGTTCGGATTTGCACATTGGAGCCGGATGATTTGGAATCAAAGGACGGATTATGGGAATTTTATTTGTACAAAACACAGATAATCCAGTAATCATTCTTATAAAACAATACTTTTGTTTGAAAGAATATGATTTCCAATACAGTAAGAAAATGTTAACTGATATATGGAGGATACAAAAATGGATTTTGAGGCAGGACAGATTATCAAATTGAAAAAGCAGCATCCGTGTGGAACAAATGAATGGGAAATTATTCGAATCGGTGCCGATTTTCGTTTAAGATGTACTGGGTGTAACCATCAGGTAATGTTGTCAAGAAAGCTCGTAGAAAAAAAAATAAAAATATAATATAAAATTCTTGATTTGTTAAGTTTTTTATGATATAGTATATTTTCGTGATATATAACACAATATTCCTTGCTCTTTCACAGTTTGAGAGGGCCAGAGACCATGAGGAGGTGCATAAGACATGAACAAGTATGAATTAGCGTTGGTTGTCAGTGCAAAAATCGAAGACGATGCTAGAACAGATGCTGTTGAGAAAGCAAAAGAATTAATTGCTAAATTTGGCGGTAATGTTACTAACGTTGAGGATGCTGGTAAGAAGAGATTAGCTTACGAGATCCAAAAGATGAAAGAGGGATTTTATTACTTCATTCAATTCGATGCGGAATCTGATGTTCCTGCACAGGTAGAAGCTCAAATTCGTATTATGGAGCCGGTCATCAGATACCTATGCGTTAGACAGGACGCTTAACGGATAGGAGGAATTCCATATGAATAAAGTAATTTTGATGGGACGCTTAACAAGGGATCCTGAGATTCGCTATTCTCAGGGAGATAGCAGTTTAGCCATAGCACGATATACATTAGCCGTTGACCGTAGATTTCAGAAAAATAACAGTGACCAAACCGCAGATTTTATATCCTGTGTTGCATTTGCAAAAAGTGCAGAGTTTGCAGAGAAGTGGTTTAAGCAGGGAACAAAGATTTGTATTTCTGGAAGAATTCAGACAGGAAGTTATACGAATAAGGATGGTGCTAAGGTATATACGACAGAAGTTGTTGTGGAAGAGCAGGAATTTGCTGAGAGCAAAAATACAGCAGCTTCAGGCGGCGGTGCTGATTTTGGTGGAAACAGCCGCCCGACCCCTAGTGCGGCCAGTGGTGATGGATTTATGACAATACCAGATGGTATTGAAGATGAGCTCCCATTTCAGTAAAATAGGAGGAAAATAAAATGGCATATAATAAAGCAGATAAGTCAGAACGTGGCGATGCTCCAATGAAGAGAAGAAACATCCGTAGAAGAAAGAAAGTGTGTGTGTTCTGTTCGGATGAGAATAACTTAATTGACTATAAAGATGTTAATAAGTTGAAAAGATATATTTCTGAAAGAGGTAAGATTCTTCCTAGAAGAATTACTGGTAATTGTGCAAAGCATCAGAGAGCTTTAACAGTTGCGATTAAGCGGGCGCGCCATATTGCATTAATGCCTTACGTGGTAGATTAATTAAAATATATTGCTGCCATTACTGCATTGTGATGGCAGTATATTAAAAAATATGCTTCCTTGGCTCAGTTGGTAGAGCGACGCATTCGTAATGCGTAGGTCGGGGGTTCAAGTCCCCCAGGGAGCTCTATATAGGTGTCACTTTCACTTTGTTTATAAGTGATAGTGACTTTTTTTTGTTTGTAATAAATAATTAATGTTATTTTGGTATTCAATATGTAAGTCTTTTTTGATATAATTTCGATTGGTTTATTAGATTAGATGAAGATTTGAGTTGAAGGGAATGATTCTATGCTAAAGGTAGGGATTTGTGATGATGGTGAACAATTTGCATGTACATTAGAGAGCTATATATTGCAATACGCAGAAATAAACAGTATTAAAGTGGATATACAGGTTTTTACATTGCCTGAAAAATTGCTTAGCCATATACAAAAAGAAGGGGTGTTTGATCTTCTATTTCTCGACATACAGCTTGGTAAAATGACTGGTGTTGAATTGGCAAAAGAGTTGCGGAGTGATTTAAAAAATGAAATAATGCAGATTGTTTTTGTGTCAGCATTTCAACATTATGCATTACAGCTTTTTGATATCAGGCCGTTTAATTTTCTTGTAAAACCAATTGAATATAAAGATATTGAATATATTATGGATGAGTATAGTAAATTATATAAATTCCTGCCTAATTATTTTGAATATAGTATTGGAAAACAAAGTTTTAAAATTAATACGCAAACTATCATATATTTTCAAAGTTGTGGGAAAAAGGTAAGGATGGTTACACAAGATGGGGAAAAAGAATTTTACGGAAAGCTTTCTGATATAATATTACGGATAAATGAAAATTGCTTTTGTGCAGTACATAAATCATACGTTGTTAATATCAGATATGTTTCTAGATATGGAGCAGACTCTGTTTTGATGGTAAATGGAGAAACTGTTCCTGTTAGCCGCTCAATGAGGGGGAGTGTGAATAAATATATAATGGAGAATGATTAGGGAAAGTGGTTACCATTTTCACTTATTTCACAGAAAAGGAAATAAGAATCTTATGCAAAAAAACAAAAATATATTACAGTATTGAAAGGCGTTGTATATGGATATGCAGCGCCTTTTTTACCAGTTTTACCAAAAATCAATCAAATTTTACCATCATAAAAAAATTCAAAAAAATATATGTTATAATTGCGTTAAGCAAAAAAGATGTATGTTTTTTACATAATATATTTAAGTGTATTTCGTGGGCATTTATGATTATAATACAGGTTCATAGTATAATAACTGATATGTAAAAGTTTCAGAACAAAGAGAAATTTAAAATAGTAAAGTAATTAAGGGTAAGACATACTGGAAAATTTATAGAATTGCAGAAGAAATGTGAAGAGTTGGAGCAAGCACATAGTGGTTTAATAAGTCCTTAATATTCCATAAGCTAATTTTGGTATAATGCAATTTTGCGAATAATGTAAGATTGCCTTATATAAAAAACAGGGTTCTGATGTAATTCGCGGAAAGCATCAGAACCCCCAGCGTAAGCACTTATGAAAAAGTACCTAGGCTGAGTATATCGCTTTTTCGGATTAGTGTAAAGGAAAATTATAAGGAGACCATCATAGTAAAGCAGAGTGTGCATTATAAAGGCCTGTGTTAAAATATGAAGGACAATTGTGTGCCGTGATGTTGGTGGGTTCTCCAATGGTCTGTAAACAGTGTGAAGTTAAGTTTTACTGCTAAAAAAGCAATAGTTTGCAGGCTCAAAAACAATCAGAATATGATATTTTTTAGAAGGAGGTAAAGAACAATGAGAAAAATGTCAAAAGAGGCACAAATGCATGCGAATGGAGGTAAAGTTCACGTTTATCATAGTGCAGGTTGTACTTTGTGTGATGCAAGGTTTGAAGCTACAAAAATAACGCAAGGTGTAAAGTATGTAATGGAATTAGGAAGACAGCACTGTTATGCTAAAGGTGGACCATCAAAGGGACATCGATATATGGTATTATATTAATATTTTTTATACAGGGAATTGCAAACTGCTTTTTAAGGCGGTTTGCAATTCTTTGATATAAAATGCCTTAATTTTAGAAAGAATCATTATTGTTTGTATGACAGATAAGGAGATAATATATTTATGAAAAAAGCAATATGGAATCGAGTGGCTGCAATGTTGCTGCTGTCAATTATGATAATTATAATAGGCGGGTGTAATAATAAGGAACACAATGTGCGTCAGGAGGAAGATGTTACAGATATGACATATGAAGCAACGGAGCTTGTGATAGATGGAATACAGGGAGAAATATACTCGTATCTTGTTAAAAACGATAAACTTTATCTTTATACATATGAAGAGACGCCCGATAATAAGGAAAATTTGGAAGAAGCAGGAACAGAGGCAATAAGATTTTATTGTGCTAATCTGGACGGAAGCAATTTGAGGGAAATAAAACTTAATTTATCAGAAACGGAATATTTTAGCAGTATCGGTATTGAGGATGATGGAACATTTATTGGGATGATAGCGACTTATAGACGGAATAATATAGATTTAGTAAGGTTTGATGAAAATGGAAAGGAATTGTTGAGGACGAATATAACTGAATCGTTAAAAATTGAAGAAGATGCATTGACGAGCAGAATCTTTATGGATGATAGAGATAACATCCTTTTGTTTGGAAATTCCAAAGTGTATATTTTAGACCGGAATTTTAAGCTGAAAAACGAAGTTAAAATAGAAGATGGCTGGCAGTTGATGGACATTGCATTAGCCAAGAATGGGCAGACTGTCTGCGTGGAGAGTGGACAGAATTCAGGTGAAGTATTGACGAGGGTTCGTAATCTGGATGTAGAAAAGGGCAAATGGGGAGAGGAATTAAAATTAGATTTTAATGCTTATCTTGGCAGTGATTACATAATGAACGGGATAGATTCTGATATATATTATAAAAGTGATTCAGGTATATACAGCTATGATATGGCAAGCAGCAAAAGTATCAAATTGCTGGATTACGGGGCGTCCTACCTGACTTTGGAGGATGCAGATGGAATAGCGCCAATGGGTGATGATAAATTTCTTGGAATAATACATGAAGACGGGAATGGAGGTGGATGTAGACTGGCGGTGTATTCCAAAGCAGATCCGGAAAGCATTGCAAATAAACAGACGATTGTCTATGGTGGAATTTATGTACCGGAAAAAGTTAAGAACGAAATTATTGAGTTTAACAAAAAGAATAAAGAGTATAAGATTGAGATTAAAGAATATCTTCAGGAATACGACAAGTTAAATGCTGATATTATTGCGGGTAAAGGACCGGATATTTTTGATTTGAGCAGACTTCCGGTTGAAAAATATGTTGAATTGGGTCTGCTTGAAGATCTGACACCTTATTTTGAAAAGGATGCAGAGATTAATGCAGATGATATGGTTTATTCTGTAGCAGAATCCATGAAGATTAATGGTGGATTATACTATGTTTCGCCTAATTTTTCTATTAATACGATAGCAGCCAGAACAAGGGATGTTGGAAACAGGAATGGATGGACATTTAGCGAAATGAAGGCACTGTTAGAAAAAAAGGGGGAAGAAATAAGTTTGTTTCATGACGAAGAAGGGATGCCTAAGAGTGAAATATTAGGGTATTTTATGGATACAGGATATATGGATTATATAAAAATGGAAACAGGTGAGTGCAGTTTTAACAGTCGGGAGTTTAAAGATATATTAGAATATTGTAACAGCAAAGGAGTAAATAAAGAAATAGATATGAGTGATGCGGAAAGTGATGAAATGTTCTACAGTATACCCTCACGAATTAGGGCGGGTAAAGTTTTATTGTATGTAGATGATAATCTTACGGCAGAACAGGTTCAGGTAGACCGTTGTTTGTTTGGTGAAGATATTACATATATTGGATTTCCAAATGAGGATAAACAGGGTTCATATTTTGTATTTGATAGTCAGATAGGTATTTCTTCTAAGTCAGGAGTGAAGGAAAAAGCATGGGAGTTTGTCCGTACTTTTATGACAAGAGAATATCAGGGAAAGCATTTGACTGTTGATGTGTTGCCAACCAGACAGGACTGCTTTGACATGAAGATACATGCACAGATGGCGACGGAAACATATACAGATGAATTTGGCAATGTAATTGAGCCTTTGAATCATTCATGGTACTGGGGGGCAGTAGAACTGCAATATGCACCTGTGACACAGGAAGATGTGGGTATATTTGTTGACTTGATTAATAATACAAAGAAGGTCCAAAGCAGTGATTATGAAATTGAGGACATTATATTTGAAGAAGCACAGGCGTACTTTGAAGGGGACAAGGGTTTGGATGAGACGGCAGAAATTATTCAGGATCGCATTCGGACCTATGTAAATGAAAAACGTTAATGGGAAAATGGCGAGGGTAACAAAGGTATTGCATACTAATATGAAAAGTTATTTTTACCAATTTTTCTAAAATTTTGTTTAATGCAATTTTGCGAATAATGTAAGATATACTTCTTGAAGGTGGCTTGCAATTCTCTGATATTTTAATTTAAAATGACTTAAAGTTACAATAAATCTTACTGTTTATATTATTACGAGGAGAATATATTTATGAAAAATGTAATATGGAAACGTTTGGCTGCAATGCTACTGATGTCAATTATGATAACTACAATAGGTGGGTGTAATAATAAGGAACAGAGCGTACGTCAGGAGGAAGATGTTACAGATATGACATATGAAGCAACGGAGCTTGTGATAGATGGAATACAGGGAGAAATGCATTCGTATCTTGTTAAAAATGATAAACTTTATCTTCATACATATGAATATGTATCTGATAATAAAGAAAATTTAGAAGAAGCAGGAACAGGGGCAATAAGATTTTATTGTGCTAATCTGGATGGAAGTAATTTGAGGGAAATAAAACTTGATTTATCAGAAACGGAATATTTTAGCAGTATCGGTATTGAGGATGATGGAACATTTATTGGGATGATAGCGACTCATAGCCAGAATAATATAGATTTAGTAAGGTTTGATGAAAATGGAAAGGAATTGTTGAGGACGAATATAACTGAATCGTTAAAGATTGAAAAAGATACATTGACAAGCAGAATCTTTATGGATGATAAAGATAACGTCCTTTTGATTGGAAATTCTAAAGTGTATATTTTAGACCGGAATTTCAAGCTGAAAAATGAAGTTAAAATAGAAGATGGCTGGCAGTTGACAGACATTGCATTAGCAAAGAATGGACAGACTGTCTGCGTGGAAAGTGAACAGAACTCAGGAGAAATATTGACGAGGGTTCGTAATCTCGACGTAGAAAAGGGCAAATGGGGGGAGGAATTAAAATTAGATTTTAATGCTTACTTTGGCAGTGATTACATAATGAACGGAATAGATTCTGATATATATTATAAAAGTCATTCGGGTATATACAGCTATGATATAGCAAGTGACAAAAGTACCAAAATGCTGGATTATGGGGCATCCTACCTGACTTTGGAAGATGCAGATGGAATAGTACCAATGGGTGATGATAAATTTCTTGGACTAATACATGAAGATGGGAATGGAGGCATCTGTAAACTGGCAGTGTATTCCAAAGTAGATCCGGAAAGCATTGCAAATAAACAGACGATTGTTTACGGTGGAATTTTTGTACAGGAAAATATTAAGAATGAGATTATTGCATTTAATAAAAAAAATAAAGAGTATAAGATTGAGATTAAAGAATATCTTCAGGAATATGACAAGTTAAATGCTGATATTATTGCGGGT
>JAIDHZ010000333.1 GCA_029052995.1 Lachnospiraceae bacterium
GTATATTATCAAATAACATTTCAAACGCGGTTACTATTGAGTTTAAAGATGGATTGGGAGAATACGATGGGATCATTTATCGCGTTCTTGATATTGGTGTTGATCCAATTAGACTTGAAGTAAAATCGGTTGCCCCCGAACGTAGTGGAGAATGTATATTACCTGATGAGATATTATTAAAAGGGCTGTCCTGGAATGGTGAACTTTGGAATGCAGTCATTGCTCGAATAGGCGAAAGTGCATTTGAAAATTTTGACAATCTTGCAGAGGTAGATATAAAACTAGAAGTAAAAAGTATTGGAGAAAAAGCTGTAATATCAAAAAAGATATCTCCTGAATCAAAAACAATCAAGATAAACTGGAAAAAAGATTTGCAGGTAGACGGATATCAGATTCAGTATGCCAAAAATTCAAAGTTTACAAATGGCAAAAATACTATAACGATTAATAAAAAATCAACCGTCACAAAAAGATTTCAAAACTTGTCAAAGGTAAGAAATATTATGTCCGTATTCGTGCATACAAAAAATAAGTGGTAAAAAATGTTATGGTTTTGATCCATATTATTATATCTTGGTGTATTGTCTCATTGATAAATAGCTAAGGAACTGTTAAGAAATAACTTTTTAAATGGTGCACTGGATTTTTAGCAAGAGTTTCTGACTGTATGATGGTAGATGTTTCAAGAGATAAGATTTTATTGAAAACATTGTGAAATATGTTATAATACCTTAGGAAAGTATAAGATTTAGGCAATGGGCAGTTCTTTAATGAAAAAATCGTGTACTGCCGAATTATTATTATAATATATAGGAGACAACAATGCAGTTCAGACCTTGTATTGACATACATAATGGTAAAGTAAAACAGATTGTGGGGGGTTCTCTTACAGATACAGGTAATCAGGCAGAAGAGAATTTTGTGGCTGAACAGGATGCGGCATTTTACGCAAAATTATATAAAAAAAGCAATATCCGGGGAGGTCATATTATATTATTGAATAAAGAGGGAACATCTTATTATGAAGAAGATATAGCCCAGGCAAAAAAAGCATTAGCAGAATATCCTGATGGTTTACAGATTGGCGGTGGTATTACAGCCCAAAATGCCGGGAGGTTTTTGGATATGGGTGCAAGTCATGTAATTGTCACCTCTTATGTATTCCGTGACGGGCTTGTAGATTATGATCGGCTGCATAACATGCTTGATGCAGTGGGAAAAAAACATTTGGTTTTGGACTTAAGCTGCCGTAAACGGGATGGACATTATTACATTGTGACTGACCGTTGGCAGAGATTTACGAAAGAAGTGGTTTCTAAGGAAACTATAGAACGGTTGTCTGAATATGCTGATGAATTTTTAGTCCATGCTGTTGATGTGGAGGGCAGGGCAAATGGTGTTGAACGAGAGATTATTTCTGTACTTGGTGAATGTTCCGGTATTCCTATTACCTATGCAGGAGGTATCAGTTCTTATGAAGATGTTGAGATTATTCGTGAACTTGGGAAAAACAGACTGAACATTACAATTGGAAGTGCACTTGATTTATTTGGCGGAAATTTGGAATATGAACGTGTCCTAAAGATGATGGTTAAGGTGGATATAGAAAAAATATGAAACAAAAAATCTATAGGTTATGGGTATTTTTAAAGGATAAATATGTATACATATTAACATTTGTTATAGCGTTTTTAATGATATTAGGTGCATGGATTGTAGGGGAAATCGGTCCTTTTGGAGACAGGTGTTTAGTGGTTGTAGATGGTGTACATCAGTATCTGCCCTTTTTTTCAGAGTATCAATACAAGCTGCAGAATTTTGAAACACTGCAGTATACCATGGATGTGGGACTTGGCAATAATTTTTTATCTCTTTGGTCATACTATTTATCAAGTCCTTTTAATTTGATTATTATCTTATGTTCAAAGTCACATCTGCCGATGGTACTTAATATTATTATATCCATAAAGATTATTATGGCAGCAATGTGTTTTGCATATTTTTTGATGCATGCGGGGAAAAGGCCTAAGAAAAATCCCGGAATTATTGCATTTTCACTTTTTTATGCATTTAGTAATTATATAATAGGATATTACTGGAATCTGATGTGGTTGGATTGTATCTTTATTTTTCCAATTATTATGCTTGGAATGGAGAAGATGTTCACAAAAAAAGACAGCAGATTATATATATTGGCATTATTATATAGTTTTATTTGTAATTACTACATAAGTTTTATGATTTGTATTTTTTTGGCACTATGGTTTTTTACGCTTCATTTCAACAGCTTTAAGGATTTGTTTATAAAAGGGCTAAGGTTTGCAGCGGCATCTCTTACCACGGCAGCATTAAGTGCGGTGGTATTAGTTCCTGCCTATATGGGTATTATGACGACAGCTTCTGCACAATTCGGACTTCCGGAGTGGAATTTTTATGGGTCCTTTGCAGATACATTGCGCTCTCATTTATTCTGTTCGGAAGTAATGACTAACCAGATAACGGATGCAGGGACTAATCTTTACTGTGGTATCTTTACTATCTTGCTGGCATTCATGTTTTTCTTTATGAAAAAGGTTAAGCTGGAAAAGAAAGTGAAATATGGAATGCTGCTGGTGTTTTTAGTCATCAGCTTTAATAATGAATTGTTAAATTATATCTGGCATGGTTTTCATAATCAGTATGGTATACCAAACAGATTTGCATTTTTATACATATTTATTTTACTTATTATGGCATATGAAGTGTATATGAAACGCAAACAGATTCGAGTTCCTATGGTCGTTGCTGCTTATGTGGTAAGCATGTTATTTACGATTTTCTGTTACTACAATGCAGAAGTTACATATGAGGATAAAACTTATAAGTTAACTGCATTATTGCTGACAGTATATCTTGTGTTATTTATTATTTATAGAGAGCTTCCAAAGAAAAAATGGGTGGCAGGGTATGCAGTTATTTTTGTAGCACTCGTTGAGGTATCAGTTAATGGAATAAACGCTTTCAAACAGGTGGGAAGCTCTGATCCGGTATACTATTACGGAGATACGAAGAGCTTTGATAAGTTGAAGGATCGTGTAGGTGAAGGAGAAGATACTCTCTGCCGTTCAGATATATTAGAACCACTGATGGTAGATGAGGCAACATGGTATAATTTGAAAAGTGTGGGAATTTTTGGGTCTACTGTCCGGGGAGAAGTTGTGGATGTGATGGGAGATCTGGGATTTTATACCGGAGCTAATGAATATTTGTATTATGGCGCAACACCTGTGACCAACGCTTTATTTGGTGTCAAATATGTCTATACAAGGGAAGGGGATTTTGTAAATCAGGATATGGATTTTTATGATAGCGAGGAACATATTTCAGTGTACCGCAATAATTATGTTCTTCCTATCGGATATATGGTGAATGAAGATATATTTGATTTTGAAACAGGTAACAATGGGCCATTTACCGTACAAAATGAGTTATGCGGCACTCTTACCGGAATTGAACCTGTTTTTACTACAATTTATGACAGTATGCAGACAGAAGTCTATGGAACAAATGTGGATGTGACATTAAGAGATGACAACAATGCAGACTATAGTAAAGCAAACAGCAGTGCGAGAGCAGATATGGTATTTACAATACCATATGATATGGATTTATATGTAAGCTGCCGGGGTGCAAATGTGGATAAAATAGCACTTTTAATAGATGGAGACGAGGTGGCGTATGACCGTTACCAGGGACAAATTTTTCATATTGGAAAGGTGAAAAAAGACCAGCTTGTAGACATACAGTTTGTATTAAGTGATGACGAAGATATGAGCGGAGATTTATATTGTTATCCAATGGAATTTAATGAAGATCAATTCCAAAAATTCTACACTATATTAGCTAATCAGGGAATGCATGTTACGGAATATAATGACAGAAAAATAGAAGGAAGTATTTCTGTAATGAAGGACGGTGTTTTCATGACATCTCTTCCGTATGATGAGGGATGGAGTGTTTATATAGATGGTCAAAAGGAAAACACATATCCGGTATTAAATGGTTTTTTGGCAGCTGACTTAACAAAAGGGGAACATCAAATTCGTCTTGTGTATCGTTGCCCGGGATTGTTAACAGGGTTAATTACAACAATTTTGGGAATAGTAGTATTTTATACTATATGTTATTTTGAAAAAAGAAGCCGTTTCAACAGTAAAGAGGAGAAGGTTTTGATAAGCGAATCTAACCAATGATGGAGATAAAATACAGGAGGTGCAAAAATGTATAAGAAGGATGAACAATCAAAGATAAAATTAATATTTCTTTTGTTGTTAGTGGCATTGATTATTACAATAATTGTTGGCGATATTGTAATTTTGGGAAAATTAGATGTACTTGGAATTAAAGAGGATGTCAAAATGACAGTAACCTATACATCTGTAATTTCTATTGCACTGGTACTGGTATTGGCATTTTTTATGTTTAAATATATGCTAGATGAAGACAGGGATTCTACTTCAATAGCTGACAAATATAAGAAGCTTTTTATGAGCCTGCCGATTGGATTTGCAAGAGCTTATATTATGCGTGATTCACAGACAGGGCACAATCTCGGATACCAAATTACGGATGCAAATGCAACATTTGAGCACCTTTTTGATTTACAATTAGATGATTATCAGAACAAGATAATTTCTGAAAGCCATGTTGAAGTTCTTAAGGATATAAATGCATGGTTTGAGGCCTATAATAATTCAGGAACGAAAATAGGTGAATTATTGGCTGTTGAGATTACAATGGAAAAATTGAATAAGGTGTTTAATACTGTTATGTACAAATCGGAATCGGATTACATAAATATGGTAGTAATTGATATTACAAACCAGAAGGAGGCAGAAAACAAATTGTCAGCAGCAATTAAAGATGTGGAGGTTGCGTATAAAACGCAGTCAGAATTTCTTGCTAATATGTCTCATGAGATTCGTACACCAATTAATGGTATTTTGGGTATGCTTCAGTTGACATTAATGTCAGATGACCTGCAGGCAGATTACAGGGATAATCTGAATACTGCTAAAAATTGCGCAGATACTTTACTCCGTTTAATTAATGATATCCTGGATATTTCAAAGCTGGAGGCAGGTAAATATAATTTACGCGAAGAAATCTTTGATATTAAGGCGGTTGTTGAAGAAACTGTAGCAGCACAGATTCCGCTTGCTAAAAGTAAGGGGTTGTCGCTGGACTGCAATTTTGGAAGCGAAATTCCTGAGCTGGTACGTGGTGATGGAGAGAGAATTAAGCAGGTAATAAACTGTCTGCTTTCCAATGCGATTAAGTTTACCGCTGAGGGAGGTGTCAGGGTTAAGGTTGCCTGTTTAGATGGTGTTATGGATAAAATAAAGCTGCGTATTGCAGTAGCGGATTCCGGTATTGGTATATCAGATGATGATAAAAACAAACTATTTATCCGGTTTTCACAGGTTGATTCATCGGATACCCGCAAATATGGTGGTTCCGGTTTGGGTCTTGTTATTACAAAGCAGATTGTTGAATTAATGGGTGGAGAGATTATTGTACAGAGTAAAGAGGGTCTTGGTTCTACCTTTATTGTTGAAATTCCTTTGAAAATAATTAAAGAGGCAGAGGAAAAAACAATGACAGCGGATACAGATGCCCCGGCATTGTACTCTATTTCAGGACATACAAGAGCCAGAATATTAGTGGCAGAGGATGAGCCTGTAAACCAGCAGGTGATTGGAAAACTGTTAGGTATGGCAGGATATTCCTATGACATTGCAGAAAATGGCGAGAAGGCAGTTGAACTGTTTAAGCAAAAAGAATACAAGGCGGCCCTGTTTGATGTACAGATGCCTGTTATGGATGGTCTGGCAGCAACACAGGAAATCCGGGATATTGAGGAGAAGGAAGGGAAAAAACGTATGCCGATAATTGCGGTTACAGCCCGTGCCATGTTTGGTGATAAGGAGAGAATTTTGCAGGCCAAACTGGATGACTATATTGCGAAGCCATATAATCTCAATGATGTAGTGGAAATTTTAAATAAATATGTGGATAATAAGGAAAAATGATTTTTTATTGTTTTGGAAAGGGACAGAAATAAAGCATGGCAGCAGAGATGTTGGCAGCCTATTATGGGAGAGAATGTGATTCTTCGGAAATGTTCAAGCCCTACAAAATAGCAATGCATGAGAGTTATGAAAAACATTTAAACATTGCACAGATTAAAGCCCCGTTGCTTGCAGCGGGGTTGTTGACTTCGTGGATGGATGACGCACGCTAAATTTCTTTTTATATTGAGGAGAGAAAAACAATGACATACAATACAGGTATATATTGTATTACAGATGTATATCCAACTGTGTTAGCGCATTGTTCGGAAATTAAGAAATTATTAGAAGAAGCGGGTTTGCTTGGCAATCGCAATGAGGAAGGGTTATTTTATAATCTTAAGCATTCCGATTGTTTTATTGTTTTGGACGAAAGTACAGATACAGTTGTTGGATTTGCAAGAGTGGTAACCGACTGGGTAAATATATATTATCTATGTGATGTTGTTATTGATAAATCCCATCGGGGAAGAGGCTTAGGCAAGAAATTAGTTGAATGGATAACAATGTATGAAGTTAAATACAGCGGCATGGATGGTCTTGTAAGAACAGAAGATGCACACGGATTGTTTTCCCGTTTCGGTTTTGAAATGTGTAGAGAAAATTATATGGTACAGCCCCATCATAAAACAGTGCCGGACAAACCGGTTTATTTATAAATTATTTATTTTCTATATAAATTCTATTATAAAATTAAAATAATTCAATGAAAAAATCCCCCAATTATATACAAATTATTTTTATTTTGCATTCTTGTACACAATCGTAGACAAGGGAAAAATCCTGTCCTATAATGGCAAAAAATCGAGAGGAGAGGTGATGTGGATTGACATGGCTCATGATGGTTCCCGTGTCAGGTATTCTTTTTCGTGCAGTGTATACGGATGTCAAAAAAGGAATTATTGAAAACAGGCTGCTGCTTTTAGGAATGATAACAGGATTTCTATTTGTAATACTGACCGGAGGTAAAATGCTGCTTTGGGAAAGTATAAAAAGTACCGTGGTAATGTTTGCGGCATTGTTCTTTTTATACATGATAAAGGGGCTTGGCGCAGGGGATGTAAAGCTTATCTGTGTGCTGGCAGTGTTTTTTCAAAAGACATGTTTTAAAATTGTGGTAATTGCATTTTTTGTGGCGGCATTTATGGCAATCGGAAAAATGATATGGCGTTTTTTGAATAAGAAAAAAATATACCAAAGGAGAGAGACACTTCGTTTTTCTATTCCTGTTGCAGTTTCCACTTTGCTGATATTCTTGCAGGAGGCGGGAATATGCGGACAGTGAAAATTGGTTTATATGATGAGGAACGCAGTTATGCTGAAAAGCTTTCTGCATATTTAAACCGGAAGGGAAATGGAAAGTGGATTGTATCGGCGTATACTAATGAAACATTATTAGAACGGGATGCAAAAGAAACCCAGATTGATATGATATCAGGAACAAACAGACAGGTGCTTTATAAAATCAGGGAAAGTCACCGGAAAATACCATTATTGTGGCTAAGGGAAACAAATAAAGCTTTTTCAGGTGCGCCGGAAGAGTTTCCATCTGTTTATAGATATCAGAGTGCAGCAGCCATCGCACAAGCATTAGAAGAGATGGTGAATACCTTTATGGTACATGAAAAGAACAAAATTCCGATTGCCGCTGTGTATTCTCCGGTGGGGCGTTGTGGAAAAACCAGTTTGGCAATGCATCTTGTTAAACAGGGGCAATATGGCAGATGGCTTTATATAGGAATGGAAGATTACAGTTTCCTTTGGGCAAGAGTAAAGGAGCCGGAGGATGTAATGTTTTCAGAAACAGATAGTTTTCTTTACTATATTAAGGAACAAAATGATGAACAGCTTTCTTTATTAATGGGAGAAAGTCAGGGCATTATTCCCTCTGCATTTTCTCCTTTTGATACAAAGTGCTTAGAAAAAGAGGATTTTCAGTGGTTGTTAGAATGCCTGCAGGGGATGGAGGGTTATGCCGGATTTATTTTTGATTTTGGCACAGGAGTGCTGTCCGAGATTTCTATTTTAACTCTGTTTGATTATATTATAGTTCCATTTTTACAGCAGGAAAAGGAATTGCAAAAGCTGGAGCAGTTTAATGATTTGATTAATGCCTATGGATTGAGCGGCCTTAATAACAGGCTTTTATATGTAAATATGGAAAGTGAAAAGGAGCAGAATATGATTTTAGAAAAGATTGGCGGTGGAAGATGGGAGATATAAAAAAATTGGAGGAAGTACGTGAGGAACTGCAGATTCAGTTGATGGAGGAATTAGATATTAATCTGAACCTGGAAGACGACAAATTGTATGCACTAATTGAAGCTGCTGTTTTGCAAAAAGGAAAAAACAGATATCTTTCAGTAGAGGAAAAACAGATTTTAAAGAGAGAACTCTTTAACCGGTTTCGCAAGCTTGATGTATTATCAGAGTTGTTAGAGGATGAAAGTATTTCTGAAATCATGATTAATGGAAGTAATAACATTTTTATAGAGAGAAAAGGAAAGCTATACCGTGCTAAAGAGTTTTTTTCAAATGAGGAGAGGTTAAGGAATGTCATCCAGCAGATTGTAAGTACCTGTAACCGTATAGTTAATGAAACGGTTCCCATTGTAGATGCAAGGCTCTCAGATGGTTCAAGGGTAAATGTGGTGCTCCCGCCGGTGGCATTAAATGGAGCTGTTATGACAATACGAAAATTTCCTAAATTATTTTTTACAATGGAACGCCTTATTGATATAGGTACTATTACATGGGAAGCGGCCTCCTTTTTGCAGTCACTGGTGAGGGCAAAATATAACATTTTTATCAGTGGTGGTACGGGGAGTGGTAAAACCACATTTTTAAATGTGTTAAGCAATTATATTCCTGCCGATGAACGGGTTATTACTATAGAAGATTCAGCAGAATTACAGATTACCCAGATTCCCAATCTGGTGCGCTTAGAAACAAGAAATGCAAATATTGAGGGAGAAAATGAAATTACTATGTCGCAGCTCATAAAAACAGCGCTTCGCATGCGCCCGGACAGAATTATTGTGGGAGAGGTGCGGGATGCGGCTGCAATGGACATGGCAAACAGTATGCTGACGGGGCATGATGGCAGTATAAGTACAGGTCATGGAAATTCAGCAAAGGAAATGCTGCTGCGGTTAGAAACTATGATTCTGATGGGATATGATATGCCCATATTAGCAATCAGGCAGCAGATAGCGGCAGCAGTAGATATTGTAATTCATCTGGGAAGGCTTAGGGATAACACCAGAAGGGTGTTGGAAATCTGTGAGGTTTTAGATGTTGACCAGGGAGAAATTCAAATGAATACGTTGTATCAGTTTTCAGAGCAGGGAGAAAAGGATGGAAAAATCGTTGGAGAATTAATGCCGGTTAATCATCTGATAAAGAAGGAAAAAATGATACAAAGCGGGCAGGCAATGTAAGGGAGGGTGATAAAAGGTGGAGTTAATACTTGTAAGACAGAAAGAAAAAAGCACTAAGGAAGAAAAAAACAAAAAAAGGGATTATCACATATATATTTTTAACAGGAAGGACTGGATTGAATATGGAGCCTGCACATTATTTAAAAGTCTGATTATATGCTATTTATTCTATGATTCCTATAAGGCGGTTTTTCTGTTTATCCCGTTTGCAATATTAGATTACAGGAATATGAAGGATAAAAAGTCAGAGCAGCAAAAAATGGAGTTGGCATTGCAGTTTAAAGCTGTTATTGAATCACTGGTAACTTCGTTAAATGCGGGTTATTCCCTGGAGCATGCCTTTGCCGATGCAAAGAGGGACCTTGGTCTTGTATATGATAAAAATGCATTAATTTTTAAAGAATTGGAGTTTATTTTGCAGGGGTTAAAAATGAATATTCCCATAGAACAGCTATTAAAGAGCTTTGCAGAGAGAAGCGCAATCGAAGATATTAGGAATTTTGCCAATGTTTTAGCCGTGGCGAAAAGAAGTGGCGGAAATCTGATTCGAATCATCGGAAAGACAGTAAACAGCATTTCCGATAAACTGGCAGTAGAAGAAGAAATCAAAACAATAATTACTGCAAAAAAACTGGAGGAGCGGATTATGATTCTGATGCCCTATGTAATTATCCTGTATTTGCGAATGACTAATGGAGAATTCTTAAATGTACTATACCACAATACATTTGGAATCATATTAATGACGGCATTTCTGACAGTAATATATACAGCAGATTTGTGGGCAAAAAAAATAATGGAGATACATGTATGAGAATTATAAATACAATTATATATATTGTGCTGTTTTTCGCATTTGGCTATGTAAAGCTTGGAAAACAAAAAGAAATTCCGAAGATGGAGAGTATATGCAGGTATTTAAAAAAACACGGTTATTTATTTGTTGTTTTAATTGTATTTAATACTATTAGTTTTGCCATGACTTTTCAAAGGGAAGAGAAAAATATCTATATTGAAAGGAACGGGTATTCAGGCGAAGAACAAAATATCAGCATTCTCCTAAAAAGGGGAGAGGAGAAACAGGAAAATGTCTTGCAGGTAGAAAGGCAAAGACTTACGGAAAAACAGCGGGAAAAGAAAATGGATGAAGCTTTTGCATCTTTAGAGGATACAATGTTAGGGGAAAATCACTCATGGGATCAGATTGAGTCAGACCTTAATTTTCAACTGGACCAGGAAACATTTCCTTTTGATGTGGAATTTGTACCGGATGATTATGACTTAATAAATGGTGATGGGTATGTAAAAAACATGTGGGAGGAGCTGTGTATAAGAGGTTATACAGAAGATGACATAGAAAACGGAATAGCCACGAAAGTGACAGTTACTCTGTGGTATGGGACAAAAAGCTGTAAAAAAGAATATGAAATGACTGTTTTTCAGAGAAAAAAGACAGCTGTAGAACAGCAATTTGAAGAGGTAATGAATTCATTAAAAGACAAAGAGAAAAAAAGCATCTACAAAGAGGGTTTCCAGATTCCCACGTCAGTGGATGGTGTTGAGGTCAGTCTTGCAAATCAAAGTATTTTATCATCAGGAAGCATTTTGCTTGCCGGAGTGATTTTAATAGGGTTACTGATTCTCAGGGAAAAAGAAAACGAAAAGCAGGCTGAAAAACAGATTCAGGAAAAACTTAGGAAATGTTATCCGTGGTTTGTGAATGAGATGATGTTACTGCTTGGTGCAGGAATGCAGGTAAAACATATATTTTCCACTATGATAGCAGAGTGCGGGGAGGATATGAACTGTCAGGATGACAGGGAACCTCTTATTAAAGAAATTGCCAGGGCAAAATACAGTATGGATAACGGTGTGTCAGAGGAACAGGTTTATTATCAGTTAGGAAGGAGATTGAAGCTGCCCTGTTATATAAAGCTTATGACTTTGTTAGAACAAAATGTGACAAGGGGGACAAAGGGGCTTACCGGCATTTTCGAGACAGAAGAAATGGCAGCCCTGGAGGAGAGAAAAAATCTTGCAAGGCGGTATGGTGAGGAGGCCGGGACTAAGCTCTTAGGTCCAATGATTTTACTATTGCTTGTAGTTATGTTGATGATAATGATACCGGCATTTCTAAGCTTTGAGTAGGGAAAGGAGGTGATGTATATGATTGGTTTAAAAAAGACTTGGTTGGATTTTTTGGAAGATGAATCCGGAATGGGAGTTGTTGAGATAATATTGATTATTGTTGTCCTGATTGCCATGGTTTTAATCTTTAAAGATCAGATTACCACACTGGTTAATAGTATCTGGAAATCCATAAATCAAAGTGCAAAAAAAATCTATTAGTAACCCGTAAATATGAATTGTTATGAAAATGCCGGAGCTGCCGGCAATACCAGCAAAGGAGACGTACTATGGGCAATAAAGGACAGACAACAATTTTCTTTTCATTAATAATAAGTGTATTGCTTCTTTTCACACTTTCTGCGCTTGAGGTGGGAAGAATATATATGAGTAAAGTAAAAATCCGGGCAGTTGTACATAGTACGTGTTCCAGTCTAATGGCGGATTATAACAGTGAATTATTTGAAAGATATCATTTGTTGTTTATGGATCCTACTTATGGAACAGGAAGTGAGGCTGCCTTAGAGGAGAAAGCAATTGATTATCTCGATTGTTCCCTGAATGGGGAAAAGGCAGATGGCAATGGAATATATGAATTTCAGATTTCACAGCTAATGCTGGCAGATAAAGAAGGGATTCTTTATGAGGATATGGCACTGTTAAAAAAACAGATTGCAGATTATGAAAAATCCGGCGGAGTACTGAAAAATGCAGAAAAGCTGGTGGACATTTTAAAGGGAAAAGAAGTTAATGTTGAGGGAGCTGCAAAAGAGACGGAACAAAACGGAGTGCAAATGCCTTCAGACAGTGAAGGGAAACCGGTAGAAGAGGTGGAAGTAACTGACCCTAGGGATACATTAAAAAATATGCTGACACCGGGAATCTTATCCATTACATTGCCGGAGGGTGTTGATATCCCAAAAGAAGCACTTGTATTTGAAAATGCACCTTCCAAACAGTATGAAGAAGAACAGGAGGAAGAGAGGGATAATAGTTTTCAAAATATAGGGACGCTGATTCGTTTTTTAAAAAATACTGTCACTGATGATGATGCGGAAAATAACCTGAAGAACCGGGCGGCATTTGTTGATTATGTAAGTAATCATTTTTCAAATGGAATAAGGCAGCGGGAAGATAGTGTGCATAAGTGTGAAATAGAATATATTCTTAAAGGAAAAGACAGTGATTACAAAAACATGCAGTCAGTGGTGAATGACATTATGTGGATGCGTATGCCTGTAAATTATGCATATCTGCTATCAGATGAAGAAAAAAAGAGTGAGGCGCTTACAGTGGCTGCCGCAATCTGTACTGCCACGGGTACAGAAGGAATGATTGAAGTAGTAAAGTATCTGCTGTTGGGATGCTGGGCCTATGGTGAGACAATCTGCGAGATGAGGACACTTCTTTCGGGTGAGAAGATTCCATATATTAAGACAAAAGAGACATGGACAACAGATTTAAAGACACTGGGAGGAACTGCCGCTGTGAAAAGTACAGGGCAGGGGCTTAGTTATGAAAATTATCTGATGCTTCTGCTGGCAAAGAAAAAGGGAGATAAACTAAACAGCTGTTATGCAAGGATGCTGGATTTAATTGATGTAAATATAAAGAAAACCGATCCTGATTTTTCTTTGGTAAATTGTGCAGGCAGACTAAAGATACAGGGAGAAATCAGCATTAATTCCCATTTTGTAAAAGGAAAAGACAGTTCATTATATTCTGAATTTTTTGAAGAGGAGATTGGTTATTAGAAGTATATTTAAAAAAGCTCTTATAGGCTGCCCATAATAAAAAGTAAAGAAATCAGAAATCTCCAAGTATGAACAAGAACAGGTCTATAAGAGTTTTTTTAAGGATATTAAGCCAGTTGTTTAAGGGAACAGGTAAACAGTAAAGGAAAGAGGGTATATGATGGAATGTAACAAAAACAGGGGAGTTGTGACGGTAGAGGCATGTTTTGTAGTACCCATATTTTTGTTTTTTATGTTGTCACTTGGTAATCTTTTTATGCTTTTAATGGCAGAAGCCCATATTCATCAAAGCCTTGCGGAGGCCTCTGACTATGTGGCTGAATACAGTTATCTTGAATATAAAACAGGAAAGGCAGGTGTAATCGACTCAGTACTGTTAAATACTCAATTTAAAAAATATCTGGACGATGACTTTTATGTAGGACATACTGTAAAAAATAAGGAAAACGGCATTTTAATCACAGTTAAAAATGATAAAGATAATCCTAAAATATTCCATGCAGCTGCAATATATCTGGCAGGAATGGATTTGCCGTTCTTTGGGAAGTTTTATATTACTTTAAAGGATGAAATAAAACAAAAAAGGTTTTTAGGTTACAGCCCGGACGAAAAAAGCGATACCTATGTGTATGTCACACCGGAACAGTCAGTGTACCATGTAAGCCGGGGCTGTACACACTTGTCTTTACAGTATGGAAGTAAAAGCAGCAAGGAAAAAGATCAATATGCCCCCTGTCATTTTTGTGGGGATAGAGATAACGATACAGGCAAAATATATGTCTCACGGACCACAAATGTTTATCACTGCAAAGAGACATGCAGTGGATTAAAAAGGACGGTAAAGAGAATAAAAAAAGAAGAGGCAGCGGGACTTTTACCCTGCTCAAGATGTGGGAGGTAACGTATGAAAAAGACAGAATGTAAAACACAATATAAAACAGCGGCCAATAACAGGAAAATGCAGGAAAGAAATAAAGGAAGAGCTATAATAGAAGTTACACTTTTAATCCCTGTTTTTTTAGGGTGTATTTACTTTTTTATACTGTTTTTTCTGTTTCTGATAAATTCCGGTAAAAAGATGAGTTATCTGTGTGAAGAATTGTATTCTGTGGAAATAACGGAGGCAGAACGTAATTTACATAAAGCTGAATGCGGAAATATAAAAAAAGAGGGGACTGTTTTGAAGATATACTACAAAGAGCAGGGAAAGTGGTTTGATTATGATTTATTACTTAAAAGGAATGGAAATGATAAAGTAAAAAATTTAAGGAGGTGGCAGCTTGCGGCAGGTAAGCTTTAAAAAAGAGGGAATGCAGCATTATTTGGTAACGGGCTGCATAGATACAATACAGACAGGATATCAGCAAAGGCTGTTACAATATCATGATGTACCATATATTTTACCCTGTGAATACAGAAGAATAGACGGAGAACAGTTGTTATATTATAGGCTTAAGTACCGTACAACGTTAAAGACAATTTTACCACATTTACCTCTTACAAGACAGCAGATTAATTATATGCTAAAAAGTATTGTGGGGGTGTTAGTAACCACGGAAGAATATCTGTTAAATTTACAGGATATTTGCTGGCAGCCGGAATATATTTTTATAGAGGCAGACACTGGGAGGCTTCAGTTTTGTTATATGCCGGGTGAAGAAGAAAAGGAAAATGCCTTGAGAGAGCTTTTGACAGAAATTATTCAGGCAGTCAATAAAAAAGATGAAGAAAATATGTTACTGCTTTTACAATTTTATAATCTGATTACAGAACCCGATTGTACATTAG